>JBAUZR010000332.1:0-9011 GCA_049585375.1 Acidobacteriaceae bacterium | reverse complement strand
AGCGCGCTTCAGCCGGCCGCATCACCGTCGTGGTGCCGTATTACGGCTACGCGCGCCAGGACCGCAAAGATCGACCTCGCGTCGCCATTTCCTCGAAGCTCGTCGCCGATCTGATGACTACCGCCGGCGCCCATCGGGCACTCTTCATGGATCTGCACGCCGCGCAGATTCAGGGCTTCTTCAATATCCCGGTCGATCACGTCTTCGCCAGTCCGGTCATGATCAGCTATTTCAACGGACTCAACCTTCCCGATCTCACCGTCGTCTCTCCAGATGCCGGTGGCGTCGAGCGTGCCCGCCACTTCGCGACCAAGATGGGTGTCCCCATGGCGATCGTGGATAAGAGGCGTACTGACATCAACGTCACGGAAGTGATGCACGTGATCGGAGATGTAAGGGGGCGGACCTGCCTCATCGTCGACGACATCATCGATACAGCCGGCACTCTGGTGAAGACGGTGGACGCGCTGCTGGAGCAGGGCGCTACTCGCGTCTATGCCGCCGCCTCCCATCCGGTTCTTTCCGGCGAAGCGGTCCAGCGGATCGCCAGCTCCCGGCTGGAACAAGTCATCGTCACGGATTCGATTCCTCTGCGTCCGGAGGCGCAGGGATTGAAGGACTCGGGAAAGATCAAATTGCTTTCGGTCGCGGGTCTTCTGGGCGCCGCAATCCTCAACATTCACATGGAGACCAGCGTCAGCACGCTGTTCAGTTAGCCGCAGCTTTTCGCTTCTGGCTTTTGACCATGAGCTAGTCAAGTTGCAAAACATAAATTGGCGGCCGGCCGTCAGCCTGGCCGTACAGAAGGGAGCGGGAAAAGCAGCAGAAGGCTAATAGCTAAAAGCTGCGCTTCCGTGCCCGAAGGGAAGGGATCATGATTACTCAGGAAACCGTCAGTGCCGTGCCCCGCGAGGGCAAGTTCAACAAGAATGCCGCCCGCCGCGTCCGCGCTAAAGGCAAAGTGCCCGCCGTGGTCTATGGAGCGGCCCAGCCCGCCGTCGCCATCGAGGTCGATCCAAAGCAGATCCAGAAGATCCTGCATTCGGCGGCCGGACACAACTCGATCTTCGATCTGGCGGTTGCGGGATCGACGGCGAAAGTGATGATCGTCGACTGGCAGTACGAGCCGATCAAGGGCAATCTGATCCACATCGACTTCAAGCGGATCGCGCTCGATAAGCCCATCCGTGTGGAAGTCCCGATTCAGCTCACCGGTGTTGCCGTGGGCGTGAAGACGCAGGGCGGCATCATGGACCAGATGTTGCGCGAGGTCGAGATCGAGTGCCTCCCGGGCGACATTCCGGAGAGCATCGGGGTCGATGTCACGAATCTCACGTTCGGCATGGTGCTGCGCGTCTCCGATCTCCCGCACTCGGGCAGCCTTCGTTTTCTGACTCCGGAGGAGACGCCGGTTGCGCACGTGGTTTCGATCAAGGAAGAAGTGGTTGCAACGCCGGAGGCCGAGGCTGCGGTTACAGGAGCGGCTCCTGCCGAGCCGGAAGTCGTGAAGAAGGGCAAACAGGAAACGGCGGAAGGTGCGGCAGCCGCACCGGCCGCAGAGAAAGGCGGCAAGAAGTAAGTGCCGTCAGAGGGTGGCGCGTTTCTGGTCGTGGGGCTCGGGAATCCGGGCATCGAATACCAGTTCACGCCGCACAATGCCGGGTTTCTGGCGATCGATCGTATCGCCGATGAGTCCCGCGCGGAGGTGGTTAATCGCCGCTGCCGCGCTCTCACGGCGAAGGTGAGAATCGCCGGCCGGGAAGTGATCCTGGCCAAGCCGGAGACCTGGATGAATCTGAGCGGGCTGGCGGTCGGGGCCCTCGTCGACGAACTCGACATCGACCCTGCCGCCAACCTGCTGGTGCTGTACGACGAGCTGGATTTGTCTCTCGGAACGTTGCGGGTGCGCGAGAGAGGCAGTCCAGCGGGCCACAATGGTGCGCGTTCCGTTGCCGGTGCACTGGGCACGGACGAGTGGAGGCGGATCCGGATCGGGGTGGGCCCCGAGCCGGGTATTCGTCAAGATGCTTTTCGACGCGGCAAGGACTATTTGCTTACGCCGATGAGCAAACGAGATCTGACGGCGATCGACCCGGTCCTCGACCGGGTGGCACGCGCCGTTGAAATGGTGGTGGCGAAAGGCATTTCCGCCGCCATGAATGAATTCAACCGCCGGGACGATTCCGGGAATGGACCCGCGGCGCAGTAGAGAGAACGACGGAAGCGAATTTGACTGGCCGGCTTGAGCCGGAGGGAAAGAGAAGCAGAGAATGCAACGTTTCTACGAAGTGATGTTTATCGTTCGGCCGGATGTGGCCGACGAGGATCTCGACAAGCTGATTGCCGGCCTCGAGCAGACCGTCACCGGCGGCGGCGGTACCATCCGTTCGACCGAGAAGCTGGGTCGCCGCAAGCTGGCTTATATGGTGCGGAAGTTCAACGACGGCAATTACGTGCTGCTTACCATCGATGCCGACGGTGTGTTGATCGCCGAGCTGGAACGCCGCCTGCGCGTCTCCGAACCGGTGATCAAGTTCATCACCGTGCGCATGGACGAGGAAGAAAAGCGCCTGGCCAAGGTTAGAGCCATCCGCGCCACCCGCAAGAAACTGAGCGCTATCCCGGTCGAACCGCCGCAAGCGCCTGCTCCAGCGGCTTCCGTGCCTGCACCAGTGGAATCGGAGTCCGCAACCCCCGCCAGCGCCTGAAGGCGCCCCGGCGACGACGAAAATTTGAGAAATGGGCCGGCGCCCTTCGCGGCGACTGGCCGGAGGAACCAATATGGCTGACGAAACATCAACTCCAACTCCACGCTCCGAAGCGCCCGCAGGGCGGCCCTCAGGTCCCGGCGGACGAGGCCCGGGCGGTCCCGGCGGTCCGGGCGGGCGCAAGTTTTTCCGGCGCAAGAAGGTCTGCAAGTTCTGCACCGAGAAGATCGACGCCATCTCGTATCGCGATGTCCGGCTGCTGCAGGGCTTTGTCGCCGAGCGCGGCAAAATCGTACCCCGGCGTCTCACGGGCGTTTGCACCACGCACCAGCGGCGACTCTCGAAGGCCATCAAGCAGGCTCGTAACATTGCCCTGCTGCCCTTCGCGGCGCGGTTCTAGGCGCGTTGCACCGCTCACGCTGCCCGTGATTCAGCTGACCGGTGATTCGCTGACTGTTTTAGCGCTGGCGGCCTCGTGGCCGCCACAGGAGATTGCAATGGAAGTCATCCTCAGAGAAGATGTCTCGAATCTGGGCCACCGCGGCGACGTCGTGAAGGTCGCCGACGGCTATGGCCGCAACTTTTTGCTGCCCAAAAACCTCGCCATGGAGGCCACGCCGGCCAACAAGGCCGTTATCGAGCAGATGAAGTCCGCCGCTGTGCGTCGCTCTGCGAAGGAGAAGGCCGAGGCCGAGCAGCTGGTTACCCAGCTCAACGCCGTGTCCCTCACCTTCACCCGCAAAGTCGGCGAGAGCGACCACCTCTTCGGCTCTGTCACTTCAGGGGATATCGCCCAGCAGCTCGCCGCGCAGGGCTTCAACATCGATCGCCGCAAGGTCCAGCTCGAGGAGCCGCTCAAGTCCACGGGTGAGTTCCACGTGCCCGTGAAGCTGCACCGAGAAGTCACCGCTCACATCGCCGTCACAGTGAAGGGCGAGGAAGCCGCGGCCGAGTAGTTCCGAGTCGGCGTCAAAGGGCGGACCAGCGCCGCCCTCGACGGCCTGTACCGGCGTGAGATGAGAAGATAGAAGAGAATCCTTCGGTCTTCATCCATGCTGAAAGCCATCTCTTCTCATGTTTTTCTGCAGCAACGCCTGCATCCTGGCATGCTCGACGCTTTTGCCCGCGCTGGAGCCCAGGGGGTGGAGCTCTTCGCCGCCCGACAACACTTCGACTACACAAGCCGCTCCCACATCCGCGAACTGGCTGATTGGTTCCGCTCCAATTCCGTCGAGCCCTTTTCGATACACGCCCCGATGTTTCCGGACCTGGAGATGGGCCGCGGCGGAGCCCCGGCCGTGAATGTTATCCACCCTGAGAAGAGCCGCCGCATCGACGCCATGGACGAGATCAAGCGCGCGCTCGAGGTCGCCGAGCAGATCCCCTATCGCTTTCTTATCCTCCATCTGGGGGAACGCGAGGACACCTGGAGTCCGCGCTCTCTGGAGCACTCCATCACCGCGCTCGAACATCTGCGTGCCTTTGCGAACCCGCTCGGCGTTAAGATCCTCGTCGAAAACCTTCAGGGCGACGTCACCCGCCCCGTGCATCTCGTAGAAATCCTCACCGCTGGTCATTTCCAGGACATTGGTGTCTGCCTCGATGTCGGCCACGCGCATCTGGGTGATGGCGTCAGCGCCGCACTGGGCGAGCTGCGCAGCTACATCCGCTCCTCGCACCTGCATGACAACAAAGGCGACCGAGACAGTCACCTCTGGCCCGGCGACGGCACCATCCCCTGGGAAGAGAGTCTGGCGGAACTAAAGATCGCTCCACAGACTCCAGCCGGCGTGCTCGAGATTCATTACCTCCTCGGCGAAACCCTGGAGTCCGTGACTGAAAAGGCAAAACGCGCCTTCGACAAAATCGACGCCGCGAAAAAGAATTGACGAGCGAAGGGCAGGCTCTAAACATGTCAGATACGAAACCGGAAACAGCATCAGCGACAGTCACAGAAGCGCCCCTTTCCACCATCGGCCGCATCGGCGAACACGACGGCCAGACCGTCACCCTGCACGGCTGGCTCTACAATCTGCGCGAGAGCGGCAAACTGCTCTTTCCCATCTTCCGCGACGGCACCGGGATCATCCAGGGCATCGTGCCCAAAGCCGCGGTGTCGCCCGAAGTCTTTGAGACCATCAAAGGTCTCACCCAGGAATCCTCCGTGATCGTCACCGGGAAAGTCCGCGTCGACAAACGTGCTCCCGGCGGTTACGAACTGGATGTGGAGAATGTCCAGGTCATGCAGCGTGTCCCCGAGGACGATCCCTACCCCATATCCCTCAAGGAACACGGCACCGACTTCCTGATGGAGCATAGGCACCTCTGGATTCGCACCCCGCGCCAGGCGGCCATCCTCCGCATTCGCGCCGAGATCATCAAAGCCGCCCGCGATTACCTCGACGACAACGGCTTCATCCTCACCGACCCGCCCATCCTTACGCCCGCCGCCTGCGAAGGGACCAGCACGCTGTTTCCGGTCGACTACTTCGGCGACGAAGCCTATCTGACCCAGAGCGGCCAGCTCTATATCGAGAGCACTGCGCTGGCTCTGGGCAAGGTCTACTCCTTTGGTCCCACCTTCCGCGCCGAAAAATCCAAGACCCGCCGTCACCTCACTGAATTCTGGATGGTCGAGCCGGAATGGGCTTTTGCCGACCTCGACGACCTCATGGGTCTGGCTGAAAATTTCATCAGCTTCATTGTCGAGCGCGTCCTCACCCGCCGCGCTGCGGAGCTAAAGACCATCAACCGCGACGTCGCCAAGCTCGAAGCGATCAAGCCGCCCTTCCCAAGGCTCCGCTACGACGAGGCTGTCGACCTGCTGAATGCAGCCCATAAAAAAGGCCTCATCGAGCAGCCCTTCGAGTACGGCAACGACTTCGGCTCCCCCGATGAGACGTACATCTCCTCGCAGTTTGACCGGCCCGTCATGGTCCATCGCTATCCGGCCGCAGTGAAGGCTTTCTACATGGAGCCCGACCCGCAGGATCCGAAGTACGCCCTCTGCGTCGACGTCCTCGCGCCCGAAGGCTACGGTGAGGTCATCGGCGGATCGCAGCGCATCGCTTCCTGCGACCTGCTGAAGAAGCGCATCGAGGAGCATCAGTTGCCAGTCGATGCCTTCCAGTGGTATCTCGATCTGCGGCGGTACGGTTCGGTTCCGCACTCCGGCTTTGGCATGGGCATCGAACGCGCGGTCGCGTGGATCTGCGGCCTCGAGCACGTTCGTGAGACCATTCCCTTTGCCCGCACGCTGAACCGCATCTACCCGTAAGCCTATGCCCAAGCCGAACGAAGCTCCCGCGCCGCTCCCCAGTGCGTCAGGTCCGCCCCTCTACGGAGGCGTGCAGTCGCTGCCTCCCCGCAAGATCAAAGTCATCGGCGTGCCCCTCGATCTCGGCGCCTCCCGCCGCGGCGTGGATATGGGCCCCTCGGCCGTTCGTGTCGCCGGCCTCGAAGCTCGGCTTGAGTCACTCGGCCACGTGGTGCGCGATGGCGGTAATGTCAGCGTCGCGCTCGCCGAAACCAAACGCTCCGGCGATCAGAGTGCCCACTATCTGAAAGAAATCACTGAAACCTGCACCCGCGTTGCCGACATGGTGCTCAAAACACTCACCGAAGGCATGACGCCTGTCATTCTCGGTGGCGACCACTCCGTCGCTGCCGGCAGCGTCTCCGGTGTCGCAGAATTCTACCGCCGCCAAAACCAGAACATCGGCCTCCTCTGGATCGACGCTCACGCCGACATGAACACTCCGGAGAGTTCTCCCAGCGGCAACGTCCACGGCATGCCACTGGCTGCGCTCGCCGGCCTCGAGCCCGGACCCCTTGCCGGCATCATGGGCTTTACTCCCAAAGTCCGCCCGGAAAATATCGTCCTTGTCGGCGTCCGCGATATCGACGCCACGGAAAAGCAGAACATCCATCGTGCCGGTGTCACCGAGGTCTACACGATGCGCGATATCGACGAGCGCGGCATGCGCTCTGTCATGGAAGAAGCTCTGCGCGCCGCCGGGCGCGGTACGGCCGGCTACCACGTCTCGCTCGATATGGACTGGATCGACCCTGAAGATGCCCCCGGAGTCGGGACTCCGGTTCGCGGCGGAGCCACCTATCGCGAAGCGCACCTCGCCATGGAAATCATCGCCGATCACGGCCGCATGGTGTCGCTTGAGGTCGTCGAAGTAAATCCAGTGATCGACGAGCATAACCGAACCGCTGACCTCGCGGTCGAACTCATCTCCTCGGCCTTCGGAAAGAAGATCCTCTAGCGCCCTGGCACAGGATTACAACCGGCACACCGCGACGGCTTCGTTGTGGTACGGACATACGAGCCCTTCAACGGCAGTGCCCCGCACCAGGATCCAGTCCACGCCGAACTCGCGTTGGAGCCGCAGATAGTCCTGCTTCTGAAAATGATCCCATCCGGCCGCAGCCTGAGTCTGCGCGAGCCATTCGGGAGCCAGATCGGGCACCTGCGTCGCTACCGCCGCGTCCTTCACGGCATCTGCGAGTTCGCTGCGTTCCGCGAGCGCGCGGAAGCTGTGGTAGTCCTCGCCTGGCAGTGCCATGTAGTACGGATCGAGCGCAAAGTACGCATCCGTCGGCGTGTTTCCCCGCACCCACGCAAAAGCCTGTAGCCACGGATTCTCCACCGCCCGCCCCGGCAACTCCAGATGTACAGTTCCCGCGAACAGGGTCCGCTGGGCCCAGAACATTCCCGCCGCCAATGGCAAAAACAACGCGAGCCAGCGCAACACGTGCCCCCGCAGAAGCTTCTCTCCAATCAGGCCTCCGCCCAGCAAGGCCATCAGCAGGTAGACCATGTGCAGATACCGCATCGGCTGCATGGGCGTGAGCCGGACCAGCCCGGGAGTCAGCAGTACCACGCACGCGACCGCAAGCTGGAAGACCGAATAGAACGCACCGCAGCCTGCGAGCAGAGCCAACGTGGGCCGGTCCGCGCGCCGCGCCCACCGCGCCATCACCCAGAGGATGAAAATCGGGGCAATCACCCCCAGCCACTCGTACCACGTCCATCGCCCAAGGAAGTAGTAGGTGCGCGTGTTTAACGCTGCCTTCCAGGCTGGTGTCGGACCTTCGAAGATCCAGGAGGGGGCAAAACCGAAGAGCGCCGCCATCACCGGCTTTTGCACTCCTCGTTCAATTTTCAGGCCGCCGATCCACAGGATGACGCAGTACGAGACGCCCAGCACGCCCATCAGCGGATGCATCACCACAGCCACCGCCAGCAGAACGCCGGCAAGCAATCCGCGTCGCTCCAGCACCGCCACTACCGCCCAGAGAATCAGGGCCGTGGCAATGGCTCGCGGATGCAGATACTGGTCGAAAATGTAGAGCGCAGTGCCGGCGACCGGCAGCGTGAACACCACGCCCACCAGCCCCACTCCGGCCCACCGCCCTGCCTCATCCGGAAAACAGCGCCGGGC
The DNA here is from genome assembly GCA_049585375.1 of Acidobacteriaceae bacterium. Lineage (GTDB taxonomy): Bacteria > Acidobacteriota > Terriglobia > Terriglobales > Acidobacteriaceae > Palsa-343. Next base: position 850 of record JBAUZR010000332.1, on the reverse strand, counting down.
GATTGCCAGGCAACCCCACAGCAGAAAAAAGGCTGCCAGAACCTGGCCCAGTAGTTCGGAAATGGGAATCGGCATGTGGGTCAGTTGCACCCATCGCGCCATCATCCGGTCAAAGACGCTGGCCTGCATCTGCCGCGTGAAAAAAGCGAAATCATGCGGATACAACGCGGGATGCAGACGCCGCTGGATCGCCGACAGATAGACGGCATCATCCTCGACTCCGGGGTGGTATCCTTCCACGAGCAGCGCCCCGGCTGTGACGATTACCAGAAGGATGAAGTTCTTGTATTGTTGGCAACTTTTCAAAGTCGTTTACGTCACTTCAGGACAGGTATCCACACACAATGAGTCATTTGGCTCCGTCACTGAATAAAGCTGGGACATTTTTGGGCCATGTTGGATCGTGCCCGCCGGCTTTAGCCCTCATCATTCCTACCCTGCGCGAAGCCAGAAATATCCGGCCTCTGCTCTGCCGCGTGCGGACTGCGCTGGATCCTTGTGACCTTTCGTATGAAGTTATTGTAGTGGACGATGACAGTGGTGACGGCATCGACGACGCCATCGCGGAAATCGCCGCAACCGACTCCCGGATTCGCCTGATTGTGCGTCGCGGCGAGCGCGGCCTCGCCGGCGCCGTTCTGCGCGGCTGGGCGGAAACCGATGCTGCGCTGCTGGCCGTTATGGACGCCGATTTACAGCACCCACCGGAGCTGCTCCCTCATCTCTGGGCAGAGCTCGACGCCGGCGCCGATATCGTCGTCGGCAGTCGCTATGCCTCCGGCGGCAGCCTGCGCGGCTGGACACCCCTGCGCCACCTGATTTCGAAGATCGCCGTTTGGATGACACTGCC
>JBAUZR010000331.1:0-10912 GCA_049585375.1 Acidobacteriaceae bacterium | reverse complement strand
GTTTGTGGATCCACTCGTTTGGCAGCCCTGCCAGCTCGGGAACCCAGCGCCGCACATACGCGCCTTCGGGATCGAACTTCTCCCCCTGGGTTACGGGGTTGAAGATTCGAAAGTACGGAGCCGCATCCACCCCGCAGCCCGCTACCCACTGCCAGCCCATCGTGTTGTTGGCCAGGTCGGCGTCCACCAGCGTGTCCAAAAACCACACGGCGCCCTGCTGCCAGGGAATCAGCAGATGCTTGACCAGAAATGACGCCACCACCAGTCGCGCCCGGTTGTGCATCCACCCCGTTGTCCATAGCTGGCGCATCGCCGCATCCACAAGCGGATACCCGGTTTGTCCCTTTTGCCAGGCACGCAGTCGTCGAGCATTTTTGCGCCACGGAAAATGCCGGAACTCCGCCTGGTACGGCTCATGGGTCGTCTCTGGATTCTCGACCAACAGGTGATACGCGAATTCCCTCCATGCCAGTTGCCGCAAATACGGTTCCGCTCCCGGACGATCCGCCACAGCATGCCAAATCTGAATCGGACTGATCTCCCCAAAGTGCAGGTGCGGCGACAGGCGTGACGTCCCGTCCTCATCTGTACGATCGCGGTCTTCGCCATAGTGCTGGACCGGTCCCTGGGCAAAACCTCGCAGCCGATTCCCGGCTGCCTCTTCTCCGGGAGTCCATGCCTCGCGAATGCCGGCGGCCCAGTCGATCTTCGGCTCCAGTTCGAGATCGGCGATCTGGAGCGAACTGGGCCAGGCGTGCGGCCCTGGAATCGTCTTCGCCTCGCCCAGCGGTTGACGCAAAGCGCCACGCTCATTCCACAGTGCGCGCCAGAAGGGGGTGAACACCCGAAACGGCCCACCCGCGGCCGTCTTTATCGATCCCGGCTCGAACAGAAGGGTGCCGTTGAAGCTCTCGATTGAAACGTCCTGCGCCTGCAATTGCGTTCTGAGCGCCGCTTCCAGCGCAAGCGCAGCCGGATCATAGACCCGATGACAGAAGACCCGCTCCGCTCCCGTCTCCGCCGCCAACCGCAGCAGAGCCTCTGCGGTCGGCCCGCGCCGTATAACGAGTCGCGATCCCTTCGCTCGTAACGATCGCTCCAGCGCAGCCAGGGACTGGTGCAGCCACCATCGCGAAGCAGCGCCCGGCGCCTCATCGCCCTCGTCTTCCGGCGCCCATACAAAAACCGGTACTATAGGCAGCCCGGTCGCGAGAGCCGCGCGCAGTGCGGGATGGTCGGCCAGCCGAAGATCCTGCCGGAGCCAGAGCAGCACAGCCTCTGCGCTCCTGTCTGGTTTGGTCATGCCTGTCTCACCCGCCGGGACCCCAACGTGGAAATGCCATCCTCTCACGCTGACTTGCGCGGTGCATCCTGCGGCGTGTGGCTGTCCGTCCTGCCCGACATGCCGATGGGTCCGCCGCCATCGGCGGCGCCCGGAAACTCCGCAACCGCGCTGAACCGCGTTCGCGGAAACGCGTCCGGATAATTCGCGCGAATAAATTCAATCATCTTCTCGCGAACCAGGCACGAGAGGTCCCACTGGTCGCTGGAATTGCGCACGCTGAACAAACAACGAATCTGCATCATGCTCGAGGAAAGATCCGTCACCTGCAGCACGCACACGCGTTTGTCCCACAGCGGCGTCGATTCGAGCACGCGGCGAAACTCCTGGCGCAGCGGCTCCACCGGCACGCTGTAGTCGACGTAGAGGTACGGATAACCCAGCAGTTCCGCACTATTGCGCGTCCAGTTTTGGAATGAGTTCTCGATGAAATAGCTGAGCGGCACGATGAGCCGCCGCTGATCCCAGATCGCCACAACCACGTAGGTTGTCGTGATTTCCTCGATTCGTCCCCACTGCCCTTCCACAATCACCACATCGTCCAGCCGGATCGGTTCGGTCAGCGCGATCTGCATCCCGGCCAGGAGATTGGAGGCCGACGATTTGGCCGCCGTCGCCAGCACCAGACTCGCCAGTCCAGCCGAAGCCAGCAGCCCTGCGCCGTAATGCCAGATCTGCGAGTCGCGAAAGACCGACAGCACCAGCCCGGCATCGACGACCACAATCAGGACGATCACCATGCGCCGCATCAGCTGCACCTGAGTGCGGGCGCGCCGCGCGCGGAGATTGTCGGCGACGCTGACATCGAACCGCAGCAGCAGAAAATCCTCGAAACAATAAACCGCAGCCACCATCAGCCAGCCCAGCGCCACAAACCACGCCACCCCCACCGTCTTCTGCGCCACGGCAAGCCAGTGCGGCGGCAGATCGGTCAGCGGCAGGACAAAAGCGATGGCTGCCAGCAGCACGAGGAACTGTGTGGGACGGCGAATGCGGCTGACAATACGCAGAACCGGAGGCCTTCCGGCAGCCTGAGTGCGATGGAAGCGCCCCACCAGCTTTACGAGGATTCGCTTTGCAAACGAGCTCAGCAATACTGCCAGAAACAGGATGGCAAGACCGATCGTCCAGTGACGGCCGTGCAATTGAAGCAGATGATGGGTCCAGCCGGGCATACTCAGTCCAGTTTTACCTGGCCGTACTCCAAAAGCGTCACCAGTACGACGCCCCCGGAGATATTTCCCAGCGAGGCAGCCAGCAGCCATTGAAAATAATGTCCAACCGTCACACTGTGACCCAGAACCGCAGCGAGAATCTCTCCACTGGTCGCAATGCAGTGCGCAAAGTGCCCCATCCCGACGATGAAAGTGAGAGCCCAGATCACGGCCATCGAGCCGGTAATGGAGTGACTGCCGCTCACAAGCCAGGCCACCATGGCAATGATCCATCCGCCCACGACGCCGCTCCAGAAGATGTGCCGCATGTCCGGGGTCGCGGCCTGTGTTCCCATCATCACCAGAGCGTGCAGGATCCGTGGCTGCAGCGCCTTCGTGCGCGCCGCCAGCATCGCGAACAAAAAGGCTCCGGCGACATTGCAGGGGAACACCATCGCCCACAGGCGCGCCGTGCTGCCCCAATAGCGTCGCTCCGCCAGAATCAGGGCTATTGGATAAAGCGTGTTCTCCGTGAACAGCTGCCCCCGTCCCAGAATCACCGCCATGAACCCCATCGGATAAAAGAGCTGTGCCACGAATTGCGCCCAGGGCGCGGGTCCGAGCAGCGCTCCCACTACCGAGACGCTCAGTCCGGTCAGTCCCATCGTTAGCCCGCCCACAATGCCCGAGATGGCCAGCGCCTTCGCTGGACGCTGCAGCTCGCGTCGCGCATTGCGCGACACCTGCTCATAAATCTCGTTTGCTGTCGGCCGGTCGAGGTCCCGCTGCTTCGATTGCGAAGCCTCCTTCGGATCCGGCTCGATTCTCACATTGCGCAGTGGCATGCGTGCCTTGGAGGGGCGGCAACCCCGCCGGGTTGGATGTCCCGCTGCGCTTTGTGCCGAAACCCCCAGGATTTCTCCCGGGGGCACGATCTCTCCAGCGCCTCCCATCCTCGTGATAGCCTTGCCCTTCTGCATCCACACCGGGACCCTCTATGAACCAACAGCTTCATTTCGATCTTTCTGCCGCGGCCCGCCGTTCCATGATCGCGCATGGCTTTGAGCCTGACTATCCGGCGCCGATCGCGGGACAGCTGCAGCAGCTGCGCGAACACCCCCCGCAACCCGCCGCCTCCGCCCGCGACCTGCGAAGCCTGCTGTGGTCCTCCATCGACAACGACACCTCCCGCGACCTGGACCAGATCGAATACGTCGAGTCCACAGCGGACGGCGGCGCCCGCGTGCTCATCGGCATTGCGGACGTCGACGCCTCTGTCCCCAAAGGGTCGCCCATCGATCAGCATGCCCTGCGCGAAACCACAACCGTCTATACCGGCGTTGAGAATTTCTCCATGCTCCCCGAGGAGCTCTCCACCGGCTCAACCTCGTTGCTCGAAGGTCAGGAACGTGCCGCCGTCATTGTCGAATTCACAGTCGATGCGCAGGCGCAAATCACCGCCAGCGATATTTATCTCGCTCGCGTGGTGAACCGCGCCCAGCTGGCCTACCCTTCAGTCGGCACATGGCTCGCAGGCCAGGGGCAGCCGCCCGCGAAAGTCGCCGCCTCTGCCGACCTGCAAAAGCAGCTCCGTCTGCAGAACGACATTGCTCAAAAACTCCGCGCCCAGCGATCGATTCACGGTGCCCTGAACCTGCAGACCATCGAGACCCATCCCATCCGCCTCACCGACGGGCAAATCGACGTCGAAGCCGAGGTGAAGAATCTCGCGACCCAGCTCATCGAAGATTTCATGATCGCCGCTAACGGCGTCGTCGCGCGTTCACTCGAGGCGAAAAAGTTCTCGTCCATCCGCCGCGTGGTGAAAACGCCGAAGCGCTGGGATCGCATCGTCGAACTCGCCCGGCAGATGGGCACGCAGCTGCCCGCAGAGCCCGACCCGAAACCTCTGCACGACTTCCTCTGCGAGCAGCAGAAAAAGGACCCCGACCATTTTCCCGACCTCTCGGTTGGCATCGTCAAGCTGCTGGGGCCCGGCGAGTACGTGCTCGAGCGTCCCGGCGATCCGCCGCAGGGTCACTTCGGCCTCGCCGTTCAGGACTATACGCATTCCACCGCGCCCAACCGCCGATACGCCGACTTGGTCAGTCAGCGCGTTCTCAAGGCCATGATCGCTGGCCGCCCGTCACCGTATTCCGACGACGAGCTGTCCTCAATCGCTGCGCAATGCACCCGCATGGAAGATGCTGAGCGCAAAGTCTCCCGCGAAATGCAGAAGCGCATCGCTGCCGTCGCCATGGCCAATCGTATCGGTCAGGCCTTCGACGCCATCGTCACCGGCGTCACCGAGCACGGCTCCTTCGTGCGCACGCTCAAACCGCCCGTGGATGGCATGCTCGTTCGCGGCCAGCAGGGCGTCGATGTCGGCGACCGCCTCCGCGTCACCCTCGTCCGCACCGACCCCGCTCACGGGTACATTGATTTCGCCCGCGCATAATCTAAGGACATAGGCCGCTCTGCGGAAGCCGCATGCGCTCCAGCCTCGCCACGTTTCTCGACGATTTCCGCCGCCACGGCGATGCCACCGCCCTCGTTGCGTATCGCGGCAATCGCCGCCTCGCCTCCACATGGAGCGAACTGGCCACGCTCGCCGATCGCTGTGCCGCCGAACTCATCCGCCGCCAGATTCCTATGGGCGAGCGCGTGGTCTTCTGGGGCCAGAACGGCCTCGAGTGGATGGGCGCCTTCTTCGGCTGTCTGCAGCGCGGCGTCATCGTCGTGCCCCTCGACCCGGCCGGCGCACTGGATTTCGCGCAGCGTGTCATCGAGAACACCCGTCCCAAACTCATCGTGGGCGATCGCGAACGCCTCGGCTCTCTGGCCGGCAACATACCCACTCTCGCCTTCGAGGATTTCGCCCAGCAGCTCCCGCAGCCTCCGGGATCCGACCTTCGCGACCCCGCGCTCACCCTCGATACGCCCTTTCAGATCCTCTTCACCTCCGGCACCACCGCCGAGCCGAAGGGTATCGTCCACACCCACCGCAACGTCCTCGCCAGCCTTGATCCGATCGAGCGCGAGATGCAGAAATATCTAAAGTACGAGCGCATCTTTCATCCGCTGCGCTTCCTGCACACGCTGCCCCTCAGCCACGTCTTCGGCCAGTTCATGGGTCTCTGGATTCCACCCCTGCTCGCCGCCGAAGTCCATTTCGATAATCGCCTCCAGGCGCAGCGCCTCATCGAGATCATCCATCGCGAGCGCATCTCGGTTGTCTGCTCCGTGCCCCGCGTCCTCGACCTGCTGCGTTCGCACCTGCTCGCCCTCGATCCGCGCCTCGCAGAGCGCATCCAGGCCGCCGCCGGCCAGTCGGCGTGGAAGCGCTGGTGGCACTTCCGAAAAATTCATCGCCTCTTCGGTTACAAATTCTGGGCGTTTGTCTGCGGCGGCGCCTCGCTCTCCGCCGATCTGGAGAGCTTCTGGACCAGTCTCGGCTTCGCCCTTGTACAGGGCTATGGCATGACCGAGACCTCCGCCCTCATCACGCTCAACCACCCCTTCAAGCCAGGGCAGGGAACCATCGGCAAGGTGCTTCCTGGCCGCGATGTCCGCATCACCGATGAAGGCGAGATTCTCGTCCGCGGCGACATGGTCTCCCGCGCCACCTGGCAGCAGGGAAGTCTGCGCCCCAATGAATCGGAATGGCTGGCCACCGGCGATCTTGCCCAGCGCGACGATCAGGGCCAGCTCCGCTTCGTCGGCCGCAAGAGTCAGGTCATCGTCACGCCCTCCGGCGTCAACATCCACCCCGAAGATGTCGAAGAAGCTCTCAACGCCCAGCCCGGCGTACAAGCCTCGGCAGTCGTCCCGCTGCTCACCTCTGCCGGCACTGAACCGGTCGCGGTCCTGCTCTTCCGCGGCGCACGCGAGGAAGCGCAGCAGGCCATCGTCGCCGCCAACCGCCAGCTTGCCGACTACCAGCAGATCCACCAGTGGTGCCTGTGGCCCGAGCTCGATCTGCCCCGTACCTCCACCGGCAAAGTCCGCCGCCCCAAAGTGACGGAGTGGGTCAACGCCCAGCAAACGCAGTCTTCCAGCGGCGCGTCTGCCGACCCGCTCCTCTCTCTGGTCCTCTCCATCAGTCACGCCTCCGCCGACCATGCTGGCGACGACGCCCGCCTCTCCGAAGACCTGGGTCTCGACAGTCTCGGCCGCGTCCAGCTCCAGTCTGAGCTCGAACAGCGCCTCGGCCTCACCCTCGACGATGTGACCCTCGAGCAGATCGCCACCCTGGGCGATCTGCGCCGCGCCCTCGGGCTTGATCACGCCCTCGATCACGCTGGCGCAGCCGCCCTCGATACCGCCCCTGAAGCCTCGGCCGACCGCTCCGGCGCATCGCCCGCCCCAGCCCGCTCCATCGCGCCCACAGCGCAGCCGCTGGAGACCGACATCTATCCGCACTGGCCGTGGTGGAGACCCGTTTGGCTGATCCGCGCCGCTTACACAGAACTCATCCAGCAACCGCTCGTCCGTTTCCTCGCCAAACCGCGTGTAGAGCGGCCGCCGCAGCTACGCCCCGGCCAGCCGGTTCTCCTCATCGCCAACCACGTCACTGCCTACGATGTCCCGCTGGTCCTGTATGGCCTGCCCGGCCGCATGCGTCGTCATGTCGCTGCGGCCATGGCTGGCAATATCCTCTGGGACTGGCGCCACTGCCGCAACGTCGGACCCACCCGCAGTTTCTGGTCACGGATGCTCGATCCCCTCGGCCCGCTCACCTGGTTCCTCGTCACCGCCCTGGTGAACGCCTTTCCGCTGCCGCGCAGTGCGGGCTTTCGCCGCTCCTTCCAGCATGCGGGCGAGGCGCTGGACCGCGGCTACAACGTGATTGTCTTTCCGGAGGGTCGCCGCACGGAAACGGGATTGCAGCCCTTCCGACCCGGCATCGGCATCCTCGTCCGCGAATCGAAGGTCCCTGTCGTCCCCGTCGCCCTCGCCGGGCTCAGCGAACTCAAGGAAAAGGGCAACGGCTGGTTCCGCTCTGGAGCGCTCACAGTCCGCGTCGGTGAGCCCATGCAGTTCAGCCCTTCCGATACCCCGGAGCAGATCACCGAGCGGCTCTATGACACGCTGAAGAGCATGCTGGACCTGAAAGGCTCCGCTGCAGCGCCGAACCCGAGCCGCTGATCCGCCCTCGCTGCCGGCATCTCATTCCAGAAGGCGCGAGCGTCCGCCGGAACCGGGAACACGAAAAGCACCCAGCCGTTACCGAGCACCCGGAACAGCGACCCCAGGAAGACACAGAGCAGGACGACGCCCGTGGCCACCGATCTCAGGCGCCCACCGTCACACATCGCCGGGCTGAAATAGCAGCAGCATGCCGCGCAGACGCACACTCGCCACGCAGACGCCGACGCAGCAGCGCATTCCTGAGCGTCGGCGAGCTTCCGGTGTCTCAGTTTGAAGCGGCGCTTTAGTAACGCCCGCGGCCGCCGGCCTGCCGACCACCACCCGCGCCACCCTTTTGCGCCTGATAGCAGTCTCGGCAGTACACGGGCCGGTCGCCGCGCGGCTCGAAGGGAACCGTCGTTTGCTGCCCGCACCCGGAGCAGATCACGCTGGTCCCTCGGGACTCAGACCGCTGGTATCCGCCGCCGCCTCCGCCCCCTTGTTCGTTCTTCCGCGCCGTGCGGCAGTTCTTGCAGCGCTTCGGGGCCGAATACCCGCGCTCCTGGAAGAACGCCTGGTCTTCGCTCGTAAATGTAAACTCTCGCCCGCAGTCGCTACAGGTGAGTTGCAGATCTCCAGCCATGGTGAGTCCTCATTTCCACTCTATGTCATATTCCCTGATTCCGAGGATTCCGTAAACCTCCGACTCTCAGCCTGCCCCTCTCCCCGGGGGGAACCGCCGGTAACAAGCCGCGGCAAGCCTCCGCTTCCCACCCCTTGTTCCCGCCCGGTATCATGTCTCTTTCCGGAGACATCCTTCCACATGGCCTTCCCTTTCAAAGGCGTAGATTTCATCGGTTTTGACAGCCTCCTCAGCGACGACGAGCGCATGGCGCGCGACACCGCCCGCCAGTTCATCGAGGACAACCTCGTTCCCATCATCGAAGAATGCAATCGCGAGGGCCGCTTCCCCCGCGAACTCGTTCCCCAGATGGGCCAGCTCGGCTTCTTCGGCGCCAACCTGCAGGGCTATGGCTGTGCCGGCATGTCCAACGTCGAGTATGGCCTCGTCATGCAGGAGTTCGAGCGCGGCGACTCCGGCGTGCGCAGCTTCGTCAGCGTCCAGTCCGCCCTGGTCATGTACCCCATCTACACCTTCGGCTCCGACCAGCAAAAGGACTACTGGCTGCCGAAGATGGCCAGCGGCGAGAAGCTCGGCTGCTTCGGCCTCACCGAGCCCGACTTCGGTTCCAACCCCGGCGGCATGCGCACCCGCGCCGACCGCAGCGGCGACGAGTACATCCTCAACGGCGAAAAGATGTGGATCACCTCGGGCAGCATCGCCGACGTCTCCATCGTCTGGGCCAAAACTTACGGCGACGGCGGCGAAGATGGCCGCGTCCGCGGCTTCCTCGTGGAAAACGACCGTCCCGGCTTCAGCGCCTGGGACGTCCATGGCAAGTGGTCCCTCCGCGCCTCGGTCACCTCCGGCCTCTCGCTGCAGGATGTCCGTATTCCAACCTCTAACCTGCTTCCCAAATCCGACGGCCTGAGATCCCCCCTCATGTGCCTCAACCAGGCCCGCTACGGCATCGCCTGGGGCGGCATCGGCGCCGCTATGTCGTGTTACGACACAGCCCGCCAGTACTCACTGCTCCGCAAGCAGTTCCGCGACGCGCCCATCGCCAGCCACCAGCTTGTCCAGGAAAAGCTCGCCTGGATGATCAGCGAGATCACCAAAGGCCAGCTCCTCGTCCTCCAGGTGGGCCGCCTCAAAGATCAGGGGAAGGTCAGCCACGAGCACATCTCCATGGCCAAGCGCAACAACATCTGGATGGCCCTTGAATGCGCGCGCATGGCCCGGGACATCCTTGGCGCCAACGGCATCACCGACGACTATCCCGTTATGCGCCACATGATGAACCTGGAATCCGTGAAGACCTACGAGGGCACCCACGATATTCACACCCTCATCATCGGCCAGAGCGTCACCGGCATCTCCGCCTATTAGAGGGATTGATTCCTGAGCCGATCGCGTTCATGCTGGGACTAGCTCCAACCCCCAGCGCCAGCTGCACTTCTCTGCCGAACCGGCGACCGCAGGCCTGCCACCGGCGGCAGGGAATTGAGACCGGACCGCAACCCGTGCCTCAGGCTGGCGTCTAATCCTTGAAGTGCCCCCGGGCGCGAGCGCCCAGGAGTGTCTCTTTCGCATGCATCTGCCGAAGTTAAAACGGCTTCCCGAACTCGACGCACTCCGCGGGATTTTCCTGGCCTGGATGATCCTCGTCCATCTGCCGACCCATCTCAGCAACTATGTCGACCAGCCCTTCGGGTTTGTCTCCTCGGCTGAGGGGTTCGTCTTTCTCTCCGCAGTCCTGGTCGGCCGCATTTATTACCAGCAGCACATGCTGGACCAGAAAGGGGTCCGCACCCACCTCTGGCGGCGCTCCCTGAAGATCTACGCCTACCACATGGCGTTGCTGGCCTTTGCCTTCACCGTCCTGGCGGTCTATGCCGTTCATACCCACCGGGCAGCGCTCACCAACCTGCTGAACTTCTACCTGAACCACCCCAAGCCGGCCATCGTTGGCTCCATCTTTCTCCTCTATTGCCCGCCGCTGCTCGACGTCCTCCCTCTCTACGTCACATTTCTTTTCCTTTCGCCGCTCATCCTCTCAGCCGCCACCCGTTTCCGCTGGAGAACTGTCCTGACAGTCAGTTTTCTGCTCTGGCTCGGCGCCCAGGTCGGCCTGCGCGACGCCTTCCATAACCTCATCGTCCACATCACCCACCTGCATATCCCCCTCCAGGAAACGGGGGCGTTCAACATGTTTGCCTGGCAGGCGGTGTGGGTCACGGGTCTCTGGATGGGCTCTGCCTCAGCCCACGATGATGTGCCTCTCGCCCGGGTGCCGCGCTGGGGAATCGCCCTCAGCGGTGTTCTGTGCGTCTTCTTCGCGGTCGTCCGCTATGGCTGGTTTGGACCCCACCTCGACTGGCCCGCTCTCGGCCTCTGGGTCGACAAGTGGCAGGAAGGCCCTCTGCGCGTCGTCAACCTGGTCGCCTTCGCCATCTTTTTCTTCTGGCTCCGCCGGTGGGTGGTCCTGCTCATCGCCCGTGAGCCGTTCCTCACCATGGGCAAGGCTTCCCTCCAGGTCTTCTGCGCCCACCTGTTCTTCGTCTTTATCGGGCTGGCCCTGCTCTATGGAGACATGGAGCAGCTGGGCTGGCCGACCGCCATCCTCCTCACCGCCGTCACGTTCCTCGCGCTCTTCTGGGTGGC
>JBAUZR010000330.1:0-3396 GCA_049585375.1 Acidobacteriaceae bacterium | reverse complement strand
CGCTCATCCGCCGCACCATCACGAGTCCGCCAAACGCCACCGCCGTAATCACCGTCGTCGCCACCAGATCATTCCGGTAAAACGGAAGCGCCGCCGCGTAGCAGGCGGTCAGCCCGACGGTCGTCATCGGATACATCGCTCCGCTTGCCCAAACCGCAAAATTGCTGATCAGGAAGAACGACGTCGCGGAGAGCACCGGAGCCGCCACCACTCGCGTCACCGTAATCTGCTTCTGCAGCAGCACACGTCCCAGCAGAATCACGCCCGCATACCACGCCCACGTGACCAGATACGCGCTGGTGTGCCAGGCGTAGTGATACGCAAAGACGGTCAGGTAAAAGTCCGTCGCCATCAGCGACAGCACCGGCAGGGCCATCTCCTTCAGCGGCCTGCGCGCCCCGAAGAAGAGGAGCCCGGCGCCCACTGCCGTAAAATTCATGCCCGGAAAAGGCACCACCCGGCTCAGCACCGCCAGCACTATCAGCAGATAGGCACCCATCATTCCCTCATTCCTTCGAACCAACAACCGCTCTCTCATTCTGCGGACCGCACCTGCTCCGGGTCAAGGGAGACGTTCGGTTTCATCAATCGTATGCTTCACCATACCAAAAGCCAGGCCAGACACCGCCATGCGTCACGGATTCTTTTGCTCCTGCCCCTGCATGAACATCCCCTCGATCTCGTTGTCTGGTCCCACATACACCCATCCGCTCAGCGGAGGCACCCGTGACCGGTTTGCCCGCTCCGATCCCAGCGGCCAATAGCCGAACCGCAGGTCCTGGAACTCCACCGTATGCCAGTTCGGCTCCAGCCGAACATCCACCCCCGGAATGGGCACACTCCCCCGGTCCGTCACCACCGGCCACTTCGACCAGTCCAGATAAACCTTTCCCAGGTAAGTCTGCTTGGCCGCCGCGACCTCCGGCGTCACCGGGGGCTTGTAGATCACATCGTCATACGTATCCGTCTCCACGCGATCGCCGATCGTGTGCACCTCCGCCGTCTGGTAGTAATCCTTCGTCTCCATCACCACATGCCAGTCGAACGGGCTGATCATATGCGGCTCGGCGGCCACACGGATCAGAGGCTCCCGCGTATAGCTGCCCGTGCGCACCAGTTCCAGCGCGTGCAGGTGCTCAGCGTTGCGCAGCCCCCACCACAGGACCATGAACACCAGAGCCGCAATCGCCCAGCCGCGCCCGCGAAACGGCTTCTTCTTCGCCCCGATCTCGCGATCTGCCAGGCCCAGGATCCACGGCATCACCAGCGCCAGCACCAGCGCCAGAAACCAGATGGGATCGAAGATGAACTCAACGCTCCAGGCGTACCAGTGGTAGTTCCACGGAAGAAACGGCCGTACGCCATAGTTCACCGTGTAATCCAGCAGGATATGGCTGAGCGCGGCGATCAGCGCGCACAAATACAGGAAACCCCACCGCGGCGGGATTACGGGATCCTTGCGGCGAAAACGCCAGATCAGCCAGACAAATGCCACCGTAACCAGCGCCACCACCGGCGATCCGATGAAGGCGTGCGTCCAGCCGCGATGGTGCTGCAGCTGCTCCACCGGGCCCTTGAAGCCCCACAGCATGTCCAGGTCGGGAGCTTCCGCCGCCAGCGTCATCGCCAGCGTCGCATAGGCCGTTTTGCGATTGAAACCGGACCGCCCAAGGCACGCCCCGGTCAAAAAATGCGTTACAGGTTCCATGCCCTCTTTCGGAAACGAAGCAACCGGCCTTTCCAGGCCTCAAACTCCAAACTCTAATCCCTGATCCCTGCCTCTAAACGGCAAGCGCCACGGCGAACCGCGGCGCTCCCCCTTGTCCGGCTGGCTTAAACCAGCTTGGCGTCCAGCGTGATTTGCGTGTTTCCTTTGAACAGCCGCGAGATCGGGCAGCCGTTCTTGGCATTGTTTGCCGCCGTCTCGAAGCTCGAAGCGTTCGCGCCCGGCACTTTCGCCCGGGTCGTCAGGTGAATCGCCGTAATTGTGAAGCCCTCGTCCGTCTTCTCGAACTTCACATCGGCGGTCGTTTCCAGCGACTCCGGCGTCAGATTCGCATTCCCCAGCTGCGCGCTCAGCGCCATCGTGAAGCAGCCGGCATGCGCTGCCGCAATCAGCTCCTCCGGATTCGTCCCGACGCCGTTCTCAAAGCGCGTTCCAAATGAATACTGCGTTTCCTTCAATACGCCGCTCTGGCTGGAGATGGTCCCTTTGCCATCCTTCAGACCTCCGCGCCATACGGCGCTTGCCGTCCTTTGCATACTTCTCTCCTTGATGGAATTGGCTGAGTTGTTCCTGAATCGCGGGTTTTGTTCCCGTAGGACTTGTTACTCATTGGATGCGGCGCTCGCTCTCCTGCCTTCCGACCACGGAAGAGCCGCCGACTTTGCCCGCGACCATCATATGCGATCCGCCTCCCGCCCGCGCCGGCGTCCGCAGCACCCGGAATTTTTTACCGTCGGAGCCTCGCGTATCATGGGACGGTCATTGGTCATGAGTTCCTATTCCATCGGCATCGATCTCGGAGGCACGAACCTGCGCATTGCGGCCGTCACGCCGGAAGGCGACCGGCTCGACACCATCAGCCTCTCTACCCGGCTCGCCGACGGTCCCCACGCCGTCCTCGACGACATGGCCGAAGCCATTCGTACGATCGTGGAGAACCGGAACGGCGCAGAGCCACTGGGCATCGGTGTCGGCAGTCCCGGCCCGCTTGAATTGCCTCTCGGCGTACTGCATCATCCGCCGAACCTGCCCGGCTTCGATGGCCTCAACCTGCGCACCGAGCTCGAGAGGCGCGTCCATCGCCCCGTCCAGGTCAACTCCGACGCCAATCTCGCCGCCTATGGCGAGTTTCTCCTCGGTGCCGGCAGATCCTTCGCCGTCGATTCTCTCTGCATGCTTACCCTCGGTACCGGCGTGGGCTGCGGCATCGTCCTCGACGGACGCATCTGGCAGGGCATGCAGGGCGCCGCGGGCGAGTCCGGCCACGGACCCATCATTCCCGACGGGCCTCGCTGCCCCTGCGGCGCGCGTGGCTGCCTGGAGCTCTATGCCTCAGCCACCGCTATCGTCCGCCGCGCCAAGGCGCTCGGCATTCCGGGATCCGCCGGCAATGGCAACTCGGCCCCATTGTCCGCTTCCGCCGTCGCTCAGCTCGCCACCAGCGGAGATCCGCGTGCACTCCAGGTCTTCGACGAGGTCGGCTACGCCCTCGGCCTCTCGCTCGCGCACCTGATCAACGCGCTCGATCTGCCCCTGTACGTCCTTGGCGGAGGAGCGGCCGCTGCCTTTTCCCTCTTCGCGCCGAAGATGTTCGCCACCGTCCGCGAAGGCAGCTACGTTTACCGTATGTCTGAGCCAAGAGACCCCGGCGTCTACGAGAAGGGCAAGAC
>JBAUZR010000329.1:0-7331 GCA_049585375.1 Acidobacteriaceae bacterium | reverse complement strand
TGCAGATCACCGACCACACCGGCAACGTCATCGTCTCCATGCCGGAGAATGCTAATTTCACAGTGACCGGCAGCACCAGCAGCGACGAGGCCGTCCGTACCGACTTCCCGCTGAAGATGACGACCGATGATGGCCGCCAGACGCTGGAAGGCTCGGTTGGCCGTGGCGGCGTGCAGCTGCAGCTCGAAACCGACCACGGCAATCTGGAACTGCGCAAGGGCGAGGACGCGACGCTGGCCCTAACCCCTCCACCTCCGCCCAATCCTCCTGGCGCGCCGAAGCACTTCAAGGCGCCTCCGGGTGTGAAGTCGGAAGAGGAGTAGAACCTAAACCGCCGGACTTGCCGGACCGCGGCTGGCGAACAACGGCCGCACCATCTCCTCAATCCGGGCGAGCACTTCGCCGAGTTGCAGGTTCGTGGAATCGATGACGATGGCATCCGGCGCAGGCCGCAGCGGCGAACTGGCCCGGTTGCGGTCGCGTTCGTCGCGTTCGCGCAGCTCCTGCGAGACGGCGGCACGATCGGCGGGCGAAGCGCTGGCGAGGCGGGCCTCGGCGGCCGCATTCTGCTCGCGTCCACCAAAGTTCTGCTCGTATCCGGAGTTGGGCAGCGGGTCCCTCGTGACAGTGTTCTGCTCGTAGCGTCGCTGGCTGCGTGCTTCCGGTGAGGCGTCGAGAAACACCTTGATGTCAGCGTCAGGAAACACCGCCGTGCCGATGTCGCGGCCTTCCATCACGACATCGCCCCGGCTCCCCATCTCGCGCTGAAGCTGCACCATCCAGCAGCGAATCGCAGGATGCACGCTCACACGCGAGGCGCCCTGCGTGACATCCGAGTCGCGGATTCGCTCCGTTACATCCTGTCCGTCGAGATACACCCGGTTGCCATGGCGATCCGCTTCCAGCGTGATCTCGGTGTCACGCGCCAGACGTTCGAGCTCAACGGGGTCGTCAAAGTCAATGTCTGAGAGGATCGCCTTGAGCGCAAACGCGCGATACATTGCGCCCGTTTCCAGATTCAGCAGGCCGAAGTGTTGCGCCAGATGCCGGGCGACCGTGCTCTTCCCGGCGCCAGCGGGACCGTCGATGGCGATGATGGGGCCGCGGCTCATTCAGGTTTCTCTTCCTGAGTACGATTCTTGCGCGGATTTTCCTTGTTCAGGCCGGGTTTGCGGAAATTTTTATTGGTGCGCGGTTTAAACCTTCCAGCCTTCGTAACCGGGCGGCCGGAGCCCTCCCGCCGCTGAGGCTTCCCGAAGCGGGGTGGGCGGCGATCGGCGGATCCTGCCGGCCCACTCCTGTCTTCGCGTTTGGGTGGGAATTTCGGGCGCGGACCGGTGAACGGTTTCGCGCCAGGAGCCTTCCGCTCGAAACTCTTTGGACCGGATGGGCGAAAGCTCGGTTTCTGTCCTGTTCTCTGCCCGAATCTCTGTCCAGGCCGCCGCTCGCTCGCCGGCCGCGGACGCCGTTCCGCGCCCTCGCGTTCGAAGGGACGTCGGCGTTCCCCACCGCGATCACTGCTGCCGGCGGCCGGGCGTCGCTGCCAGGGCTTGGCCCCGGGGCGCTTCTCGTCGCGAGCTGCTGGACGGAATCCAGTCGGGGGCCGCTTCTCGTCACGAGGCCCCGGGCGCGATTCATCTGAAGGCCGTTCCGCACGTGCAGGCCGATCGGGCCCGCCAAACGCCGGGCGGCGTTGCCAGGGTTTTGCCCCTTGACGATTCTCGCCGCGAGCCGCCGGCCGGAATCCTGTTGAAGGCCGCTTCTCGCTACCAGGCGTGGGGTGCGCTGCAGCCGCAGGCCGCTCCTCACGCGGAGGACGCTCGGGCCCGCGAAATGCCGGGCGCCGCTGCCAGGGTTTCCCGCCTGGACGATTCTCACCGCGAGCGGCAGGCCGGAATCCGGTAGAGGGCCGTTGTTCGCCACGTGGCGGGCGCGATTCAGCCGCAGGCCGTTCCTCACGTGCAGGACGCTCGGGCCCGCCAAACGCCGGACGTCGCTGCCAGGGCTTCGCGCCTTCGCGTTTTTCCGGCCGGTTGCCGAAAGACGGCCGCGGCCCTCGGCGTAATTCGCCGGCAGGGCGTGACGGCCGACGCTTATCCGGGAACTCTTTCCGGAAGGGCGGCTTTGGGGTGCGCCGAACCTTCTCTCCCGTCGCAGGCGCCGCGGCTATCGTGGTTTCCTCCTCGACAGGGAGATCCTCGGGCAGAGAGCCTTCCACGAAGAGCAGCGTCTTCGAGCTGACGCTCATGCTGCCGAACTGTCGCGCCGCCATCATCCCATGGATCACTTCGCGGATTCGTGACCGCGCGGTCAGCGGCGACAGGAAAACTTCGGCTTCTTCGGCGGTCGCCGCCACGGCAGAGCGCAGATAGATGGAGAGCAGCGCGGAGAGAGCCGTCGTCTGTGCGGTGTTGGCGCCGGTGGTCAGCTGTGCAGGGAAGCGGTTCTTCAGGAGCGTCCAGCGTGTCGGCGCGCCCGCCTCGTAGACCGGCATCGCCCGCACCGTCGTCCACAGTTCGACCAGGGCCCGCAGGACGGCGGCTTCGGTTAGTTCGCGGCCGAGCAGTCCGCGCAGTTGAACCGCGGTTGCCTCGCCTTCCCGGTCCAGAACCTCCCAGGTGCGAACCACCAGGGGCGCGCTGCGTCCACCCGGAGCGGCGTTCCACTGACGATCGCCGCGTACGGCCGCCACCCAGGGCAGAACCTCCGGAGTGATCAGGAAATCGGCCTGTTCGGAGTACGTGCCCAGCAGGTTGAGAGGCACGGCGCGGCGCTCGTCCACCAAACGCATGGCCAGTTCAGTGGCATGAGCAAGCGCGGCGGCAGGCGGCGCGGCACTCGCAGAGCCGTGGACCGCCTCGACGAAAGACGGCGCTGGCGCGGGCAACTGAGCATGACGCGGCAGGAAGAGACAAAGTCCGAGGTCCCCCAGCCAGGTCGTCGCTTCGTCGGCGGTCAGCAGCGGAGCGGTCTGATGCCAGAGCGCGGCGCGCGCGGTTTGTAACTGTTGTGGATTCAATATGTGTCCGCAGTGCAGGCTGGTGCGTCGCTAGATGCGCTGGAAGGCGCGCTGAATGTCCTTCCATGAATATCGTAAAGCAATAGGACGTCCGTGGGGGCAGCTGGTGGGATGATCGGTTTTCGCCAGCTCCTGCAGCAGCCACTCCATTCGGATCGGATCGAGGGGCATATTGACCTTGATGGCCGCGTGGCAGGCGATCGAGGCGGCGATCCGCGTCCGCGCCGTCTCCAGATTCTCCGACTGGGACGCCGCCCCGGGCTGCTCCAGAACCTCGTGGATCATTCGCTCCAGCTCGGCGCCGGTCAGGCCCGCGGGCGCGGCTCTGATGGCAATGGTATGCGGGCCGAACGGCTCCGCCTCGCAGCCGTTGCGCTCCAACTCCTCAGCCAGCGTCGAGAAAACGACCATCTGCGCCGGCAGCAGATCGATCAGCAGCGGCATCAGCAGCCGTTGGCGCTCCACGCGTTCGGTCTGCCGCGCGTGCAGGATCTTCTCAAACAAGACCCGCTCGTGCGCCACGTGCTGGTCGATGATCCAAAGACCCTCATCGTTCGTGGCCAGAATGAACGACTCACGCAGCTGCCCCAGTGGCTTCAGCGAGGCCAGCGCGTGCAGCGATGGCGCGGGCTCGCCTCCTTCGGGAAAAATCGGCGCGGCGCAGGCATGGCCGTTCGCCGGGGCCCTTCCATCGAGCGGATGCGCCGCTTCGCTCAAGCCGGATTCCATTGCGGTCGAGAAGGGAAGCGGCACGTTTTCCTGTCGCGCAGCCGGTGGTGCCAGCGTGAAGGCATCGTCGATCTGGGGCGGCGGCTCAGAGCCGGGTATGTCCGAGGGTGGCGCCTCCAGATCCGCGTCCAGCCTCAATGAGGACGAGGCCCGCGGGCTTGCGGTCAGAGCATCCACAAAGCTGGCCGCGGGCCGCGCTTTCATCAGTGCCACGCGAATCGACTCACGCACGAAGTCATGGACCTGCGACTGCTGCCGAAACCGCACTTCGGTCTTCGCCGGGTGAACGTTCACATCCACTTCCTGCGGCGGCATTTCCAGAAAGAGCAGAATTACTGGAAACGACGTTGGCGGAATGATGTTTCGATATGCCTCGGTAATCGCATGCAGGATCAGCCGGTCGCGGATGAGCCGCTGGTTCACGAAAACATAGATCGAGTTGCGGTTGAGCTTCTGCAGCGCGGGTCGCGAGACGAAACCAGTCACCCGCAGGTAGCCGGGGTCGGGCGGCGTGTAGTGCTCATCCCGGCGCCAGGGCGGCGGTTCGGGCAGCCCGGCGTGCTCCAGACGGCGCTCGGCCGCCAACGGCAGCAGCTGGTCGAGCGTGTCGCGACCGAACACCTGATAGATCCGCTCAGAGGGGTCGCGCACCGGCGGCGCCGTGAGCAGAGCGTGGGTGGCGGAGTGCAGCTCGAAGTGCATCTCCGGATGCGCCAGCGCGTAATGGGTCACCAACGCCGTGACGTGGGCGAGCTCTGTGGTTTCCGCACGCAGGAATTTCCGCCGCGCCGGCGTGTTGAAGAACAGGTCGCGCACCGCGATCGTCGTTCCCTGCGGTCCGCCCGCGTCTTCCACGGCGAGCACTTTGCCACCGGCGATCTCGATCCGGGTGCCGGTCGGGGAATCCGGCGGCCGCGTCGTCAGTTCCAGGCGTGCAATCGACGCAATGGAGGGCAGGGCTTCCCCGCGGAAACCAAGTGTGGCAATCGAGAGCAGGTCGTCGGAGGAGCGGATCTTCGAGGTTGCATGTCGCTCGAAGGCGAGCAGCGCGTCGTCGCGCACCATGCCGCAGCCGTTATCGGCCAGTTGAATGAGCTTCCGGCCGCCTGCCTCAATGTCCACGCGGATCCTGGTCGCGCCGGCATCCAGGGCGTTCTCCAGCAACTCCTTCACCACCGAAGCAGGGCGATCGACCACTTCGCCGGCGGCGATCTGATTAGCGACCTGATCGGAGAGAACGCGAATGCGGCCCATGCTGGCTCAAGGATACCTTCCGCTGCGCTCCGCAGAGCCCCGCCCATCGGTGGAAACTCGAGCATCGGACGGCTCGCGTCCGCGCACGTCGAGGTCCATGGTCCGCAGATTGCGCCGCCTCCGCTGATCTCCCCGTCGTCCGAGGCCGATACCCACGATGAATGCGGCAGGAGACAGTCATGGAAGTCGATCGCGTGGGACGGATGGGACCGGTGACGCCGGAGCGCACGCCTGCCTGGACGCGCGATGGGCTGCGCCGCCGCCGCTTTGTGCCTGAGGTCGAACCTGAAGTCGAGGACGAGCCCGACGACTCGGCCGAGGAGCAGAGCGACGACGATCCCAGGCCGAAGCGGGATCTGGACGTGCTTGCCTGAAGCCGTCGCACTGGCGAACCGTCACCCCCAGCCCCATCCGCGAAACCTGTAAACCGCAAGCTGTTAGCTGTCGCCCGTCCCCGCTGCCCCCGGCCCCGCCTTATCGGGAAAGCCCAGGGGGGGACCATGGCCGAACACAAAGATCAGCGCTGTTCCGCTCCGCAATTCCAACCGAGCGAGCGAACCACCCAAGCGGGGATCCGGCCGGAGGGGCGTTTCTATTTGCCGCTTCCCCGGCGTCCGGTACATTCTTGATGTGTCGTTCCGGAGGCGCCCATGACCCAGCATGACAGCGGTATCGTCACCCGGCCCAGCCCATTCTCCGTTCAGGAGACCGTTGACCGGCTGCAAAAAACTCTCGCGACCAAGGGCGTTCGCCTCTTTGCTCTCGTCGATCACAGCGGCGAAGCCGAAAAAGTGGGCCTCGCCATGCCGCCCACCAAACTCCTCATCTTCGGCAATCCTGCGGCCGGCACGCCGGTCATGCTGGCCGCGCCCACCGCCGCACTCGACCTGCCCCTCAAAATCCTCGTCTGGCAGGATCCCACCGGCACCGTGCAGCTTTCGTGGAACAGCCCTGCCTGGCTCCAACAACGCCACGGGATCCCTGAAGCGCTCGGCAAAGTCCTCGCCGCGCCTGAGGCCCTCATTACGCTGGCTCTCCAATAGTCCCGCACCCTGTACTCAGTACCCCGCCCTTCACCGCGCCCACGCCATCCCATCGTCGAACGCGCCTGCCGGAATCATCCTCTCGACCTTCCAGCGCGTCACGTCAATCGCAGCAATCGCGTTGCTGCCCGCGCACGACACATATGCCACCCGTCCGTCCGGCCGCACCAGCACTGCCTGGGGTGCGTCGCCCACCGGAACCGTTCGAGCCACCGTCATGCTTTGCAGATCCACCACAGCCACCGCGTTCTTTCTCGGCACTGCCACCAGTAACCAACGGCCATCCGGCGTCGCCGCCGCGCCATAGCCTGTGCCCGGCAGCGCCACCCACTGCTTCACCTTTCGCGTCGCTGTGTCGACCACCGCCAGGCGCGGCTGCTGCTGATCGGAAGTAAACACATACCGGTCGTCGGCCGTGATCGCGATCCGCTGCACCGTGCCCGCCACCGGAATCACCGCCAGCTTCTTGCGCGCCACCAGATCCAGCACCGACACCGTGCCTGGGCCCACATTTGCCGTGTAGCCGAATCGCCCATCGTGCGAGATCGCCAGCATGTGCGACTGCGCCTGCCCCGTTGGCACCTTACCCACGATGCGCAGCGTCTTCGTATCGATCACAGTCACCGCTTCGTCCAGCTCGGTCGTTACGTACAGCCGCCCGTGCGCCGCATCCAGCACCGGCAGATGAGGTCGCACCCCATGCCCAAAGTCCAGAGTGTGCTCAACTCGTCCCGACGCCACATCGATCACCAGCAGAGCGCGCCCGTCAATCCCTGGTTTTCCCACGCCGCTGTTGCCGTACACCGGCGCATAGGCCGTCCGCCCATCCGGCGACACCGCTACTTCATGGACCCATTCGCCCGGCACCGGTTCCGCCACCGTCGCCACCGCTTTTGCCGTTGCCGGATCGATCACACTGATGGTGTGGTCCCCCTGGTTAGCCGCCAGCAGCCGTTGCGCGCCGGCGGACCCCACCGCCAGCGCTGTCGCACAAACCACGCACCCAAGCTTGCTTGTTCGCATAGTCCGCCACTATACAATCCCTGGTTCCGAACCCGGAATCCCTTTGCTGGCGGCTACGGACAAAGGGCTGCCTCCCTGTACGCTGTCCGTTGAACGCTGTACGCTGTTGAGGCCATGAAAACGCTCATCCGCTTCCTCGTCTGGATTGCCCTGGTGATCTGGCTGGGAGGCCTTTTCTTTTTCCCCGTCACTGCCGCCGCGGCCTTTGGCACTATCGCCGACACTCACGTCGCCGGCACCATCGTCGCCAAGTGCCTCACCAC
>JBAUZR010000328.1:0-5029 GCA_049585375.1 Acidobacteriaceae bacterium | reverse complement strand
CAAATCCAAGCTTGACCAGGCAGCTCAGGAAGCCGTTGAGCGCGG
This sequence comes from Acidobacteriaceae bacterium, assembly GCA_049585375.1. GTDB lineage: Bacteria > Acidobacteriota > Terriglobia > Terriglobales > Acidobacteriaceae > Palsa-343. Next base: position 4,984 of record JBAUZR010000328.1, on the reverse strand, counting down.
CCTGAAGTTCGCCTACAGCGGCCGCAAGCAGAAGAAGCGGCAGTACCGCTCCATCTGGATTGTGCGCATCAACGCCGCCGCGAAGATCAATGGCATCTCGTATTCGCAGCTGATCAGCGGGCTGAAGAAGGCCGGCATCGAGCTGGACCGCAAGGTTCTGGCCGATCTCGCGGTCAACGACGCCGCCGGGTTTGCCGCTTTGGTAACCCAGGCGAAGTCCGCGCTCAGCAAAGCCGCGGCCTGATCGCGGGCAGAATCCAATGCCCATCTTCGCCTTTCGGGGATGGGCATTTCCCTGAACGCTGAACGCCGTCCGCTAAACGCTGGTTTGCCCACAGCCATCCCGCGTACACTGGCTTCTCACGAAAGTCTGCTCTGGCAATGCCCGTTCCTGACTCAAGCTCTGCCCCCCCGCGTAAACCTGTTGCGCCCTCGGCCACCTACGCCGATGCGGGCGTGGACCTTTCCGCCGGCGACCGCGCCAAGCAGCGCATCAAGTATCTGGCGCAGCGCACGTTTACCCGCAATGTCCTCGGCGAAATCGGCGGCTTCGGCGGCCTGTTCAAGCTGGATGGCAAATACGAGGAGCCGGTGCTGGTTTCCTCGGCCGACGGCGTGGGCACCAAACTCAAGGTTGCCTTCCAGCTGGGCGTTCACCACACCGTCGGTGCCGATCTGGTGAACCACTGCGTGAACGATATCGCCGTGCAGGGCGCGACGCCGCTGTTCTTCCTCGACTACCTGGCCACGGGCCGTCTGGACAGCGAGACGACGGAAAAGGTGGTCGCCGGGCTGTCGGACGCGTGCCGCGCGAACGGCTGCGCGCTGATCGGGGGCGAAACCGCGCAGATGCCCGGCTTCTACGCCGATGGCGAATACGACCTGGCCGGCTTCATCGTTGGCGTGGTAGAGCGCGCCAAACTGATCACGGGCGCAAAGATCCGCCCCGGGGACGTGCTGCTCGGCTTTCCCTCCACAGGCCTGCACACGAACGGCTACTCGCTGGCCCGCAAGCTCTTCTTTGAGGTCGCGAAGTACAAGCCCGAACAGTATGTGAACGATCTGAAGGAAAAGGCGGGCGCTGCGCTGATGAAGACGCACCGCAGCTACCTGAGCCTGATCAAAAAACTCACGGTCAGCGACTATGCCGCGGGCCTGGCCCACATCACCGGCGGCGGCATCACGGAGAACCTGCCGCGCATTCTGCCCAAAGCCGTCTCGGCTCAGGTGGAACTGGGCAGCTGGCCGGTGCTGCCGATTTTTGAGCATCTGCAGCAGCTCGGCAATGTTGAACAGGATGAGATGCTGCGGACGTTCAATATGGGCATCGGCCTGATCGCCGTGGTTCCCGCTGAGCGGTTCAAGCGCTGCAAGTCGATGCTCGACCGCGCCGGGGAAAAGTCTTACGTCATCGGCCGCATCATCAAGGGCGATCGCAAGACCGTATACGTCTGATGCACAATCTCGGGATTCTCCTTTCCGGACGCGGGTCGAACTTCCTCGCCATCGCCGACGCCCTTAAAGCCGGGAAGATTCCTGACGCACGGATCGCGGTGGTGATCTCGAATGTCGCCGATGCGCCAGGCCTGGCGGCCGCCCGCGAGCGTGGGCTGACGGCGGTTGCAATCGAAGCTCGCGGGCGCAAGCGCGCCGAGCATGATCAGGAGATCGTCGCGTGCCTGCGCGCGCATCAGGTCGATCTCGTTTGTCTCGCGGGGTACATGCGGCTGCTGTCGGCGGGCTTCGTCCAGGCCTTTGCGGGACGCATTCTTAACATCCACCCGTCGCTGCTGCCGGCCTTCCCGGGACTCGATGCGCAGATGCAGGCCTTTGAATATGGCGTGCAGGTCAGCGGCTGCTCGGTGCACTTCGTCGACGAGCAACTCGACCACGGCGCGATCATCCTGCAGCGGACGGTGCCGGTGCTGCCTGGCGACGACGCGCATGCGCTGGCGGAGCGGATCCTCGAGCAGGAGCACGTCGCGTACAGCGAAGCGATCGCGCGGGTGCTGTCGGGGAGGTATGAAATCGTGGGGCGGCGCTATTTGCCGAAATCCTGATCGGCAACCGGCAAAGTGATGCCCCACCGCCTCTCCCATCTCGGCGCCATGGCCTTCGCCCTGGCCGGATTCACTCTTTGGGTCTTCACTGACACAGCCATTAAGCTCGTGGGGCAGACGGGACTTCCCTGGTATGAAGTCCTGGCTTTCCTCGGGCTCTTCATGGTGCTGTTCCTCATCGGCCGCGGATTGTGGCGGCACGACCTTGGGGCGCTGCGCCCGCATCGACTGCGATCGCAGTTCCTGCGCTCCGGGCTCGATCTCGGTAACAACATCTGTGTCATCGTGGCGCTCCGGCATCTCACGCTGACGCTTTTCTACATCCTCATCTTCCTAGCGCCGATCACCGTCTCCCTGCTTTCATCGGTCTTCCTGCGCGAACGGCTAGCCTGGCACAAAGCTCTCGCCATCCTTACCGGCTTCGCCGGGGTCGTGATCGCCGTGCACCCGTGGAGCGGCTCCCGTGACGCTGACTGGATCGGCTACACTGCCTGCTTCGTCTGCGTCGCCTGCTTTTCCGTGAATATGGTCTGGTCGCGCGTTCTTACCCAGACTGAAAACCCGGAGAGCCTTACCCTCTTCTCCGGAGCGGTGATGACGGTGGTCGGATTCTCGCTGATGGCGGGCTTCCGGCTCACGCTGCCGCATACGATTTCGCTCACGCCCCGCATCGGCGCGCTGCTGGTCGCGGTGGGGGTTCTCTGCGCGACCGGGAGTCTCTGCTTTTTCGTCGCGCTCAAAAACACGGCGGCGGCAAATGTGTCCCAGATCCACTACACCCAGCTGGTCACGGGAGCGATCATGGCGTGGCTGGTGTGGCGCCAGGCGCCAACGCTGCTCACGATCGCGGGAGCGGTGCTGATCATCGCCTCGGGCCTCTACATTGCGACGGTGGCGTCGCAGGATCACCACAGTACCTGGATCTCTCCGCCGGTCCACCCCGATTAGGCGCGTGCGCTACACCCTTCAGGGCATTCCGCCTGCGAAATCGCGACGCTACACTGCGCCTGATTGCCGATCTCGCACGATTCGAGGGTCGTCTCGAAATGGGATACCTGCAGCGTAAAGTTGTCGCTCTTCTGGCGTTTCTTGCCTTCGTCGGAGCCTATACGGCGCTCCGCAACTCCGGCATTGCTCTGGAAGGGGCAGCCGCCGCCAGCTATACCGTCGCCATTTTCGGCAATGGATTCCGCAAGCGCGGCCTCAAGCTCTTTTCCGGGGAAACTGCGAAGCCGGTCACCGAAATCCTGCTCGTCCACGCGCTCTTTCTCGTCGGCCTCATCGTGGTTGTGGCTCTCGGCTCGATGGCCGCCGACAGCCTGCCGCCCTTCCTCACGGAGCCCATCACGATCAGCCGCTACGGGCGCCCTGGGCCTTCCGGATTGCGGCTCCTCCAGACCGCCCTCCTCTTTCTGCTGGGCTTCGTCGAGTCCTCATGGCTAACCGCCGTCAAAGCGAATGAGCCGGGCAAGCAGAAGGTGGTCTGGACTGAAGCCGGCATGGAACAAGAGCGCGGAAACCGTCTGCGGTTGCGTTGATCCTGGGGTCCTCCGGCGCCGAAATCTTCGCTCACCCACACGGGCGGTCCGTTCCCCGCTACATGGGGGGTTTGCCAGGGCCCGAATTCTCCTCGTCGCCTTCGTTCTTCTTCTCTCGAGGCTCCTTCGTCTGCCAGAAACTCTGCTGCATCCGTTCGGTCTCCTGTGCCTGCCACTGCTCCCGGCGCAGTCGCGCATCGACAAGCTTGAGTTCCTCCACCTTCGTCGCCTCCAGCCGCCGCACGCGATGCCAGGGATAGATTCGGTTGCCGCGCACCAGGCAACCCGACCGAGCCCACGCCTCGACCAGATCGCTGACCTTGCTCTTCACATCGTTGGTGTCTTCGAAGGGGAGCAATTCGAAGCTTTCTCCGTCTTCCAGATGCACGGTCACGTACGCTACCAGGACGGTGTCAGTTGGCAGCAGCGTTTCAGCTTTCCCGTTCTTTTCGGCCACCTCTCGCTCCTTTCCAATTCGACTTCACAGGATGAGATGCAGCCAACCGTTGCTGCTCGCCCACACGGTTTCCCGCAATAGCCTGGCCGCCGTCCCCGGGCATCCAACCTCTCTGGAGGAAATTTTTGATGCGCAAGGTTATCTTCTGGGCCACTGTTGCTTCCGGCGTTATCGCCGCTTACCTTATGATCCGCCGCGGCGAAGACCTCGGCACCACCGCGCGCGAATCCATCGAGCATCCGGTAGGCTCGCTGGTCCGCGAGGCGCAGATCGCCGCCTCATGACCGAGCGGTAACCCGGTGGCCGCTACAATAAGAGAAGGATGGCTGCCTCGCCGAATCTCGCCGCTACCGATCTGGTCCAGATCGACCTCGCCCCGCGCCGCCCGCTTCCCAAACCGGAGTGGCTTCGTGCCCGGGCGCCGATGGGCGAGAATTACCACGACCTGAAAAAGCTGGCGCGCTCGCTGAACCTGCATACTGTCTGCGAATCCGCGCAGTGTCCCAACATCGGCGAGTGCTGGCACCACCGCACCGCCACCTTCATGATGCTGGGCAACCTGTGCACGCGCCGCTGCGGCTTTTGCGCCGTGCCCAAAGGCCGCCCCGAGCCCATCGACCTCGATGAGCCCCGCCGCGTCGCAGAAGCCGTTGCCGCGCTTGGCCTGAAATTCGCCGTCATCACCAGCGTCAACCGCGACGATGACATCCTCGGTGGCGCCCGCGCCTTCGTGACGGTCATCGAGGAAATTCGGCGGCAGGCTCCTGGGTGCCAGGTGGAGGTGCTCATCCCCGACTTCCAGGGCAACGAGGAGGCCATCCGCATGGTGGTCGAGGCTCGTCCTGAAATCCTGAACCACAATACCGAATCGGTTCCACGCCTCTATCGCGCTGTCCGCTCGGGCGCTCGCTACGAGCGTACCCTGCGCC
>JBAUZR010000327.1:0-5135 GCA_049585375.1 Acidobacteriaceae bacterium | reverse complement strand
CAGAAAAAGAACATGGCGTAGTACCCGAAGGTCCCGACGACGGGCAGAAAGAGCGCGGCGATGGCGGTGGAGATCCCCTGATTGATGAGCATGGCAATGCCCATGCCTGTGGAGCGAATGCGGGTCGGCATCAACTCGGAGAGTATGAGCCAGACCACGACACCGGGTCCGAAGGCATAGCCCAGGATGAAAAGGGCCAGGCAGCCGGCCACGGCCCAGCCGATGCCTGGTACGGGAATGAGCCCGTAGCGCGCGCGGCGGATGACCAGGGGCGCGCCGGCTTCCTTCGCGTCCGGAGCGATGCGCACTACAGGATCCGGCGTGTCGCTCAGGACGGTGTCCATATGTTCGCCGTCGCCATAGGAGTAGACCACGGTGAGGGAGGTGGGGCGACCGGCGGCTTCCGGAGGCAGCTCCGCGCTGCTAAGCGGAAGAGTGATCTGGTTGCCGCTCACCGCCGACTGCAGCGTGGCGCGCACGTCGGAGGTTCTGGACTCGATGCTGTAGAAGATGAGGCCGGCCGCGAGGAGCGCGATGACCACGCCGCCGGTGCCGATGCGGAGGAGGAAGCGGCGTCCGCGGCGATCGACCAGGGCCACGGCGACCAGGGTCATAACAGAGTTGAGGACCTTGACCACCACGTCGCCCTGGGTAGCGTGGCGCGCGCCCATGCCGGCCTGGCGCAGGATGATGACCAGGAAGCTGAGGATGGAATTGATGCCGGTGGTTTGGGTGAGAGCCAGAACGATGCAGGCCAGCACAAAGGGCACGACGTATTTGCGGCGCCAAAGCGAATCGTGGGCGCCGGTGTTCGCGGCGATCTTCTGCTCGCGCGCCACGTCCTCCATTTCGCGCCAGACGACGTCGGCTTCCTGCTCGGGGAGGCCGCGCAGGAGCGCCGTGCGGGCCTCGGCGAGGCGGCCCTTGCGAAAGAGCCAGCGCGGGGTTTCGCTCAGGAAGAAGCAGGAGGCGAAAAACAGGATGCCGGGATAGATGACGGTGAGGAACATGCCGCGCCACGCATGATTTTGCGCAGCGCGCACCAGCACAAGGTTCCCCGCGGCATGCATGATCGCGGTTTCGGCCTGGCGGGTGTAAAGAAATCCGATAAGAGCCGCGAGCACGATGCCGAAGGTGAGCATGAACTGGAAGAAGCCGGTTCCGCGTCCGCGTTCGTTGGCAGGGAGGCACTCCGCGAGATAGAGAGGCACCACCACGGCGATGACACCGCCGCTCATGCCCTGGAGCAGCCGGCCCAGGAAGAGCATGGTGAATCCATGCGAGAGCACGATGATGACGATGCTCACGATGAACATGAGGCCGCTGACGATGGTCATCCAGCGGCGGCCGAGCCAGTCGGCGAGCATGCCCGCAGCCAACGACGAGAACATGCTGCCGCCCAGCACCGCGGCCACGACCAGCGAGGTTTGCGCGATGGTGAGATCGATGGTGTGGCTCAGGTAGAGCAGAGCCGCCGCGATGATGCCGATATCTGCGCCGTAGAGCAGGCCGCCGAGTCCGGAGAAGGCGAGCAACAGCCAGCGATAGCGCACCACACGAGCCGGGAGTTTGTTCATGAGCCTGCAGGAGCCGCGGATTTCGAAAGTGAAGCCGATTTGTCCGCGATGACGGGCTTGGGGGCCAGCAGTCGCAGCGCATTTTCACGATACACCTTCCGGAGAACGTCGTCGGGCAGGTGCAGGCCATAGATGTTCCAGCGGCCCTGGCGCGACGCGTGCGACGGATATTCAAAGTATTCGTCGGCAGTTTCGAGAAAGCGGAAGTAGAGGCGGTACATCGATTTCTCCGGCAGCAGGTCGGTGCCGAAGAGGATCCGGTCAGCAAAGTGAAGGAAAAAGCGGCGAGCGGAGTAGGGCTGGCGGCCGAGCTCGGAGGCGCGGGCGCTGATGTCGACTGAGAGGTTGGGGCAGGTTTCCAGCAGTTTTTCGACGCGGGCCAGATTCTCGCCGCTCTCGGCCACGTGGGCCGCCACAAAAGTCGTCCGCGGATGGCGCGCGATCACATGGTCGCGCTGGTCGAGCAGCTCTCGTTTGGAATATTGGGAGCCGTGGAAGCTCCAGTCAGGATGCGCAGCCAGTTCCTCGTAGCGCTCGTTGCGCGCATCGATGGGCAGGAAGAACGCGTCGGGATCGGCAGTGTGGAACATGACCGGCATGCCCAGCTCGGCAGCCTTATCGAAGATGGGCGCGAGGCGGTCGTCGTCGATGCGCAGCAGGGCGCCGGATTCGTCGCGGACAGTCAGGCCGAGGTCTTTCCAGAATTTGATGCCGACTGCGCCGCGTTGGGCGAGCTGCTCGAGGCGGGCGCAGGTGCGGTCGACGAAGCCGGGTTCGGCGACATCGGACCAGTCCATCCAGCCGATGGTCGCAAAGCGCTGCGGGTCGGCGGCGGCGAATTTATCGATCATGCGCAGCGCGGCGTCGCCGGTCTTCATGGTGATGTTGACGATCTTTTCCACGCCACAAGCGTCCATCACGCGCAGCGCGTCCTCGGGATCCACGGAGTCGAGGTGGTTGTGGTAGTCGATAACCGGGAAGCGCGCCCGCTCAATGTGATGGTCGGCCGTGACCAGCATTGATTTGGGCTGGAATTCGCCGAGAGGCAAGGTAACTTCCGCAGTTGCGGTTACCAGGTCAACAAATTTGTCGTGATCTTCGTTACTTGTGGTGGATGCCATGCGCAGCTAAACCAGGATGACCTCAATGTTCTGATTCCGGAGCGCCTCCTCGGTTTCGCGAGGCAGGTTTTTGTCGGTGATGACGCAATGGACCGCCGCGGTGGGAATGATGCGCGAGAGGCTGCGCCGGTTGAATTTCGTGGAGTCGCAGACCACGACGATGCGGCGCGACGCCTTGACCATGGCGCGATTAACGCGCGACTCCAGGAAGTTGGGCGTAGTGATGCCGGTCTCCACGTCGAAGCCATCCACGCCGAGGAAGAGAATGTCGGCGTGCATCTCTTCGAGAACGTCTTCTGCCAGAGGGCCGACCAGGGAGAACGAATTCTTGCGCAGCGTGCCACCGATCAGGATCACCTCAAAGTTGGTGCTGGCCAGGTCGGCAGCGATGTTGACCGCGTTGGTGATGAGGGTGAGCTGCGAGAAGCGCTTGAGCGCGTGGGCCACTGCTGTGGTGGTGGTGCCGGAATCCAGCATGACGCACTGGCCCTCCTGCACCATGCGCGACGCCTGATCGGCGATGCGCTGTTTCTCCTGCGAGTGCTGCTTTTGCTTTTCCTGCAGCGATGGGTCGAAGAGGGCGCCGGATTGAAGCCGCAGCGCTCCGCCGTGGGTTCGCTGCACCAGTCCACGCGACTGCAGATGTTCGAGATCTTTGCGGATGGTGATTTGCGAGATGCCCAGCGCGCGCGAGAGCTCGCCTACCAGCACGCGGCCCTGACTCTGCACGAGGGACAGAATATGCCGGCGCCGCTCATCGATGAGCATCTGGCTGTTCTCGTTCGGCTCGGGCGCGGCCTTTGCGGGTGTTCGTGCCATTGCTTTGTCGCTCGCCGCGCCGTTGCCGGGCGGCCGTTCATGCCGCATCATAGCGGCTCCTTCAGACTCCGCGCCAACATCTCTTCGTCACGGCAGACGGTGGATCTCCGCCGGGTCGAAGCGCGTGGACATGTGTCCCGTGATGTGGATCTGCAGCTGTTTCTGCGCCTTCTCGCCGTTCAGCCCCTGCGCGATCGCCGTGACGGGATAATCGCCAGGCTCCGTCCAGGCATGCGTGGTCCTGGGGCCGCTGGCGGTCACGCCATCGCCGAAGGTCCAGGTCCAGGCAACCACGGGATCGCCGCCTGTTTGCTCGGCGGAGAGGCCGATGGTCGCGCCGGCCGCGCCCTGGGAAGATGCATCGATGCGAATCTCCGGGTCAGACACGGTGGCGCCGTTGTCGATGAACTTGATCATCCGCACGGATTCGGCAGGAATGCTGAGCTGGAGCTGACCTCCGGTGGGCGCGGGCAGGTCCTTCTTCTCGATCACGTCGGAGAGGGCATACTGCGCGGTGGCGGAGAGGCCGAGGCGTTCCAGAGGAATCGTGCGGTCCACCGGCTGCTGGGTCCAGTTGAAGACGGTGAGAATGCTCTGCCGCGGCGATTCCTTCAGGAAGAAGGTTGTCGGCTGCTTGTCCTGCTCGCGGTAGTCCATCAGGTCGATGGGGATGGAGGAGCGGCCGAGGCGGACCATGTCGATGAGGTCCTGATTTTCGATGAGCGCGAGGCGGTCGGGTTCATGTTCGAGGGTGGGGAGATTGTCGCCGATCTCGAACATGCCGGCGGCAACGGCGGCCAGCGCAATGGCAGCCCGCGACTCATCAAGCGTGGCCGGATGGCGGCTATTGTGCCAGCTCTGGTCGGCGATGGTCTGCGTGGAGACGGCGAAGGCGTCAGGGTCGGCGACAAAATAGTTGCGGTTCATGTAGTAACGCGCGGCGACGCCGGTTGCGGCTTCTCTTGTCGCCTCGAAGGTGTGCCCGGTGTCCTGGGAGATGCGTCCGTAGTCGACGTAGCCCACGGGGTTCAGCATCACGCTGCCGTCTTTGTCGAGGTACACGTCGTCGCCAACGGCCTTGCGGATAATGCCCAGTCCGATGCGCTGCGCCTCCATGGCGGTGGTGCCGGGCGTGTGATAGTAGCCCTCGATGGCGCTGTCATCCATAAAGTCGAGCTTGATGTAGTGAATGCCCCACTGGTGGACGAGCTTGGTGTAGGTCTGGCGGAGATAGTCGGCCGCGCCGGGATTCGTAACGTCGATCATGTAGAGCTGGTCTTTGTGATCGGTCACATTGCCCGCCGGGATCGGCTCGCCTTTGGCGTTGTGGATGAGCCAGTCGGGATGGTGTTCGTAGACCCAGGCGCGCTGCGAGACCTCAAAGGGCGCTGTCCACATACCCGGGAGGAGGCCCAGGCCCCGCACGTCGTACTCGAGGGGCGTGAGGCCGTGGGGGAAGAGCGTCGCGTTGGGGGTGATGTATTCGCCGCGCGCGTACTGGTAGCCCTCGTCAATGTGGAAGACGTTGTAGCCGAACGAGAGCAGGTGCTGCGACTCCCACTGCGCGTTGGTGAGCGCGGCGCCTTCGTTCAGGCCGAAGTAGAAGGCGGTCCAGCTC
>JBAUZR010000326.1:0-7882 GCA_049585375.1 Acidobacteriaceae bacterium | reverse complement strand
TTTCGCCGGTTTCCTACCCTCAATACAGACGTGCCGAGATTCTTCGCTGCGGCCCCCATCGCAATCCAACTCACCCACAAAGGAAACACGTATGTACAAGGCAAAAGCGTACTCAGTGGCCAGCGCCACCTCGCCCGTCACGTCCACCAGCATTCAGCGCCGCGATCCAGGTGAACACGATGTGCAGATCGAGATCCTCTTCTGCGGCATCTGCCACTCCGATCTTCATCAGGCCCGCAATGAGTGGGTCGGCGCCATGCCCACCGTCTATCCCCTCGTCCCCGGCCACGAGATCGTCGGCCGTGTAAGAAAGGTCGGTTCCGCGGTCACGAAGTTCAAGCCCGGAGACCTGGCCGCGGTCGGCTGCATGGTCGACTCCGACGGCACCTGCCCCGAGTGCAGCGCCGGCCTGGAGCAGTTCTGCCCCAACCTGACCCTGACTTACAACTTCCCTGACAGGCACCTCGGCGGCGTTACCTACGGCGGCTACTCCGAGAGCATCGTCGTCAGCGACCGCTTCGTGCTCCGCGTGCCCGAAGGCCTCGACCTTGCCGGAACCGCGCCGCTGCTCTGCGCCGGCATCACCACGTACTCGCCCATGCGCCACTGGAACGTCACCAAAGGGAAGAAGGTCGGTGTCGTCGGTCTTGGCGGACTTGGCCACATGGCGGTGAAGTTCGCGCACGCGCTGGGTGCCTACACCGTCGTCTTCACCACCTCACCCTCCAAAAAGGACGACGCCCTGCGCCTCGGCGCCGACGAGGTCGTCCTGTCCCGCGATGCCAATGAGATGGCGAAGCACGCCGGCAGCTTTGACTTCATCCTCGACGCGGTCGCCGCTCCCCACGACATCAACACCTACATCGGCATGCTGCGCCGCGACGGCAACCTGACCATGGTGGGCGCGCCGCCCGAGCCGCTCCCTGTCGCCGTCTTCGGCCTGATCATGGGCCGCAAGAGCTTCTCCGGCTCGATCATCGGCGGTATCGCCGAAACTCAGGAGATGCTCGACTTCTGCGCCCAGCACAACCTCACCTCCGACGTCGAGGTCATTCCCATCCAGAAAGTCAACGAAGCCTACGAACGACTCGTGAAGTCCGACGTGAAGTATCGCTTCTCCATCGATATGGCCTCACTGAAGGCTGAATAACAGCCAGTTGGCACGCATTGCGAACAGGGAAGGAATCAATGCAGAAACGCAAACTCGGAAAAAGCAATCTCGAAGTCTCCGCCCTCGGCCTCGGCTGCATGGGCATGAGCTTCAGCTACGGGCCGCCCAAAGATAAGCAGGAGATGATCGCCCTCATTCGCGCCGCTGTCGATCGCGGCGTCACGTTCTTTGACACGGCCGAGGTCTACGGCCCCCTCATCAATGAAGAGCTTGTTGGTGAGGCGCTCGAGCCGGTCCGCGATCAGGTGGTCATCGCCACCAAATTCGGATTCAATCTCAAACCCGACGGCAGCCCCGGCTGGCAGGGCTTGAACAGCCGCCCTGAACACATCAGGCAGGTTGCGGACGCGTCGCTGAAGCGCCTGCGCACCGACCGCATCGACCTCTATTACCAGCACCGCGTCGATCCCGACGTCCCCATTGAAGACGTCGCGGGTGCCGTGAAGCAACTCATCCACACCGGCAAGGTGAAGCACTTCGGCCTCTCGGAAGCCGGCGTTGGCACCATCCGCCGCGCGCACGCCGTTCAGCCTGTCGCCGCGCTGCAAAACGAGTACTCACTGTGGTGGCGCAAACCGGAAGCTGAAGTGATTCCCACGCTCGAAGAGCTGGGGATCGGCATGGTTCCCTACAGTCCGCTCGGCAAGGGATTTCTGACCGGCGCGGTCGATGACAAGACTGAATTCAAAAGCAACGATTTCCGCAGCACGCTTCCACGCTTCACGCCAGAGGCTCGCAAGGCCAATCAGGCCGTGGTCGATCTGCTCACCAATATTGGCAAGCAGAAGAGCGCCACGCCCGCGCAGATTGCGCTTGCCTGGCTGCTCGCGCAAAAACCCTGGATCGCTCCCATTCCCGGTACCACGAAGCTCTCGCGTCTTGAGGAGAATCTCGGTGCCATCGAAATACAGCTCGCTCCCGACGATCTGCGCGACATCGACGCCGCTGCCGCGAAGATTCACGTCGAAGGCAATCGTTACCCGGAGCACCTCGAGAAGATGACCGGCCTCTGACCTTCTGACACGGTTGAGAATCGCCGCACGGAGCGAACCTCCGGAGCGGCGAGCCCATCTGAATCAGAGAGGACAAGGAGGAATTCCGAATGCCAAATCCATCGACCACCCAAAAGGCCAGAGAGGATCTGCGCGAGGGCAAGTCGCCGTCGACGGCGGCGGGAGAATTTGTCCGCGAGGAGATTGAGCAGGTGCGCGAGGGCAAACATGGAGCGCGCTCGCCGCAACAGGCAATTGCGATCGGGCTCAGCGAAGCGCGGCGTGCGGGGATTCCGCTGAAGCCGCCGAAGCAGGGCAGCGCCAGCCTGAAGAAAAAGACTGAGCGCGACTACGAGAAGGGCCAGTCCGCCGCGGCGAAGAAGACTTCGCCACGGCGCTCAGCGGCCCGCAAGCGCGTAATGAAGAGCGAGCCGAAATCGACGGTATCCCATCGGGCGCTCTCGAGGCAGACAAAGAAGGCGGCGAAAAAGCGGCCAGCGAGCAGCCGTCATGCGACGGCTGAGAAGGCCGTACGAACCAAAGGCAAGACCGGGCTGCGATTCGCGGCAAAGAAGGCAGCGCGGACGCGGGCACGGCACAGCCGTGGCGGATCGGGCAACACGTCGGGGCGCCGGGCCTCGCGCTGAGAGGTGACCCGGCAAATGCGGTGCTCTCCTGGCTCAGTGAGATGAGGAAGTATCTTCCCCACGATCTCCACTTAGCTCGGGAATCGGAGGGGTAAACTGCCACGGCTCTTTGGGAGTCACTCCAAAGATGAAGGTCTGCCCCTCTTTATATCTTTGTCGAACTTCGAAATTCTCAAATGCCGGGCCGCCGGGCACCGGGTCGTGCGACGCCCAATACACGCGGCGCCCGTTGACCCGAACGCGAAGATCGGGCTGGATATCACTGGCCGGGACGCGCCAATACTGGGTCAGCCGCATGGCGAACGCATAGTGCCAGTGAGCTTTGGCATGGCTGGGCGCGCTGGCGGGAGAGGCCTCGTTGGATGTGGCCAGCACGATCGCATCGCCGTCTGCAGTGCGCAGCATCTCGTCGGAGGGATAATTTTCGTGCTCCGTAAAGGCATCGCCTTGATAGCACGAGTACAGAGCAAGACTGCTGATGTTATGACCGCGAAGCCACAGCTGGCGCAGGCGTTCATAGTTACCCATAGTCGCAGTGACGGTGAGTTCTTCGAGAGCCGGGCTGTCGGGGTACTGGAAGACGCTGAGCCGTAGTTCGTCCGGGTGATCGCTTTCGACCGAGGCAATCAGATGGACGTGCGCACCATTGGCCGAGTAGCGCTCGACGTCGATGGGCACGGAGAGGCGCTCCACGGTGTTGTGCCCGGCGTGCAGAGTCTCCAGCGTCCCGGCGACCTGGCCATCGCCCACCCACAGTCGCTTACCGCGTTGTCCTGGATCGAGCTGACTCTCTTCAAGTTCGCTGAAGGCCATGCGCCCGAACCGACTGCCCGGACCTAAGATCACGGGCTCGATCGCGATGAAATTAAGGAGCGCCGGCTTACCGGTGTCAGGCGAAACGATGCCCACCCGGATCAGACCGCGAGGGCCACCCATGCCGCCCGGAGAGGGCAAACCGAAGACGACTCCGTCTCTGCGGCCCCATATCAACGGATCACCGGGATGCTGGGGGCGAATCCAGACAGACGATGGAGGTTGTTCCGGGGCACTCTGAGCGCGGAGTGCCATCGGCGCCAGGAGGCCTGCAGCAGCGACCACGATCAGGAAGCTCCGCACCAGGCGAGCAATGGAACTGCCTGCTGTATTGCCAGTCCAACGAAGATCATTCACTTTCGTTCCGAGCCGCTGCAACTTATCCTCCTGGCTGAATTGAACGATCACAGGCTCAGGCGCGGCCGCGACTGAGAAAGCGTCGCCGCTTTAAAAATGCAATTCGAACCCGTCGCGCAGCAGACGATTGCCGGCGACCCACGCGTTGGCGTTGCCGTTCCACACGATCTGATAATGTCTGTCCGCCTGCAGGCCCGCGAACCTCAGGTGAAGCGTGCGGTCTGGCGGAATGGCGGTGATGTCGAAGGAAATCACCGTGCCCTGCGCCGCCGGACTCATCTTCAGGTTGCGCAATGAGCATGCATTCAAACAGGCGGCCGCGTCATGTTGCAGATCGATGAGGCCGTCGCCCATGCCAGCGGAGAGGATCTGCACGCTGGTCATGCCGCTGCCCTGGCCCCAGTGGATCCCGGTCAGGGATCCCGACTCATCCTTATATCCGGTGTGCGCCCAGTTCTCCCAGGGGGCGACCGCAAAAGTGGAGCGGGCCGCTCCCACCGCTCGCTCGAGATATTCCTGGCTACCGGTTGCGCGGTAGTAATCCCAGAGGAGAGCCGCATCGTAAGCCTCGCGTGCGTCACTCCACTCAGCATCGGTGTTTTGGGTTGTGAATCCGCCGACCATTTTGGGAGATAAGGCGGGATTGTTCCAGACCTGCTGCGTCAGGAGCAGATAGTCGAGCACGCGCGTGCCGGCTTCCAGGTCCTCAGGACGGTGGGTGAGCTGGTAGATACGGAGCCAGGCCGCGGCCGCCTGGGTCTGCGACAGATTGTTCTGTGGGAACTGCGCGGTCCAGGGATCGTAGAACGAGTAAGGCTTGCGCGCGCAGGAGAGGAACGTCTCGAAATCGAACCATCGCTGGCGGGGTACTACTTCGCGAGTTATAAACGCCATCGCCTTTTCCGCTCCCGCGAGATAGGTCCGATCGCCGGTAACTCCGGACAGCTCGGCGAGGAAGAGAGCTGACCCTGCCGTCTCCGCGTTGAAGTCGCGGAATTGCTGGCGCGGCACGAGATCCTGGCTGTACCACGAGGGGATGACGCCGCTTGCGAGCTGGTGGTGCAGCAGAAATTCTCCGTAAGGCCGTACAAACTGGAGCACCTCCGCTTTTCTGCCGGGCTCCAGATCTTCGATCCAGCGCAGCATCCAATAGGCGGTCCAGGACATATCGAAGTCGTGATAATCCTCGGGATAACCCGCCCAGCCGTCGGAGTGAATCCATCGCTTGCCATTGACGAGATAGATCGTCGAGAAAGCCCCGCCATCGCGGGGACTGGTGAGGATCAGATTGAGTACGGACTCGGCCTTTTGCTCAATGCCTGCATTGTTAGTCTGCTTGCCGTACAGGTACCATCCATAGGCGGTGCGCAGGGTCTGAAACCAGGAGTTGAACCAGGCGTCCGGTGCGGGCTTGTCCCACTGACCCCATGGGTTTCGATCGCTGGCCAGGGTTCCACACTGCCGCTCGCCACAAGGGAAGCTGAGATAGACCTTGTCCGCATAGCGAATCCAGGTGTCCTTCGCCCAGTCGGCGAATGTGACGAGTTGCGGTCGCAGGATGTTCTGCTGCAGGTCGGGCGATTGCAGCAGCTCTTTATGACCTTCGTCCTTCCAGAGCAGCCGCACCACACGGCGGTAGCCGAGCTTGTCGGGCTGGCTTGACGCCACGAGCGAGTATGCATACTGGACGAACGACTGCGGCACGCCGTTCTCGCCGGCAGTTGGGATGATTTTGGGGCTGCCATTCAGATCTCGACGAAAATAGCTGTGACCATACGGTTGGGAGCTCATTGCACCGAACGAAAGCCATGGCAGCTTGTTCGAAGTTACATCAAGGTCGAGCGCCAGCGGCACGATCACCCGATCGCTCAGGGTGGGCACAAGTGCGGTAAAGACTTTCCCCTGCTGGAGCATGACCACCGGTGACTTGAAAGCGGCATTCGGGATGTCACCGTCCTTCTCGTTCTTGATGTTCTGACTCCAGACAAAGTCAACGGGGCCGTTCGGCGCATCGGCCGCACGCCTGCCGGGAGCGAAATCGTAGCGATCTTCCACCGAAACAAGATTGGCGGCGACTTTCGGGAGAAATTTTGTCTGCACCGCGAACAGATCCGGCTCGCCGCTCAGAGAAATGCGCTGCTCGAAGGACCCGGCATCGCAGGTTCCCTCGACGACAAGGCCTTCGGCGACCGGACGCACCGCGTCAATCCTGCAGAAGTCCGATTGTGCGCCCAGCCGCGTGACGACCCGGATCGGCGAAGGCGTCGCATGAAGGGCCGGCACCCATTGCCCCTCATTCAGAATCGAGATGGTTTCCTGCGACGCATTGCCGGTTTCGACTTCAACGCGCAGCTTGCCGCCGGGAGCCATCAGCGTTGTTAAGCCGTGGGCAAATGTTCCTCCGGCGACGAGGCACGCACAGGCAACTCCTCGCAGGATCGAGCGCCTCCGTAGTGGATCAGGACGGCGCTCCGTGCTTTCGTTGGATCGGCCGCCGTGCGCGTGCAATTGCCCTGGTTCTGCTTGTCGCATGGTTCTCCTGCGGCTGCCGACTATTGCTGAGGCGCCATGTTGTTTCCCGGACCGCCGGTCGGCTGCAGCGCGGGCAGGCGCTCTTCTACTGGCGGCAGCGGCGGAAAGGGCGCATGCGGTTCCGCCTGGTACCAGTAGGCCACCGAGTAAAAGTTGTCCGAGCGGGCATTGGCATTTCCGTGCTCGATGGTTGCCTTGAAGGACTCCTCAAACGGGATCGGCTGATCGAGGTGGAAACGGTAGACGCTGGAACGGCTGCCGGCCAGCTCATCGCCAACGATAGGCGCGCCATACAGCGGATATGAGAACGGCTTACCGCCAAAGTCCCATGCGCCGAGGAAGTAATCTTCCGAACCGGTCCCGGTGATAGATGGCTTCTCAGCGCCGTCGATGAAGAACATATCATCGCCTTCGCCCCACCACATATCCTGGTTCTGCAGGACCGACATGGTTACACCGACAAACTGACCGTGCCCCTTCGCTTCCATCCAGACGTAGTTATCCTTTCCGTCCAGATTGGTCTTGTCGTTGACGATCGCATCCCCATTGGTTTTCCATTTGTTGGTCCAGCCGTGATTGGGCTGCGCCTGGCGATATTGGGCGTGGAAATACAGAGTCCCGGGAGGCAACGGATGGGAGTAAGTGCGATAGTCGATGTTGTAGTAGAGCGATTCGATCGGCTCCTTGCCTTCGTTGGTGACGGTGATTCGCGCGTGTTTGGCGAAAGGCATGGGGAAGAAAGAGTTCAGGCTGTTGTCATTGCCCACCGACAGTAATTCGGAGTGCCAGCTGTGATAGATGCCGAGGCCGAGACCGAAAAAATCGCCGATGGGCGATTCCACGCTCGGTGAATCCTCCCCGTCCCAGTACATGCGCAGAACGATGCGCTTCAGGTGGTAAGGCTCATGATCTGCGATCGTGAACCAGACATGGGAAATCGTGCCCGGACCGTCGGTGTCGAGGACGGTGATGGTGTCCCCGGGGGCGACGGTGCGGAAGTCATGGTTCGCGCCTGTCGGATCGGTACTGGAGGAGCGGTGGACCGCATAGGTCTGCTGCTGGGTCAGATCCGGTTGCCAGGACGGATTCTGCGCCTGCGCGGCGAGAGCCGACGACAGCAGGATCGCCGGCCCGGTGATCGACAGAATGAATTGCGCTGTTATTTGTTTCATGCTCAATCCTCTTTGTTGATTAATCAATTCCCATGCGATGCTGCATCTGCTCAAGGGAAACTCCCTTGGTCTCCGGGTAGATAAAACCTACAATGAACAGGTCCACAACCATCATGAGTGCGAAGAAAATGAAGGGGTACGCGCCGGAAGAGGTCGCCATCACCGGAAATATCAGAGAGATGACGGCATTCGTAACCC
>JBAUZR010000325.1:0-1610 GCA_049585375.1 Acidobacteriaceae bacterium | reverse complement strand
GGCCACTACCGTGGCCGCCGCCAGTACGCGCACGACCTGGATCAGCATGGTTGCGACACTGATCATCGTGCTGGCCTCGATCGTCATCGGTTTCCAGCTCAATCGCTTCGTCACGCCGCGCATCCGCAACGTGATGAAGATGGCGGAGAGGCTCTCTGCGAAGGACATGACCGCGTACGTTCGGCCCACGGCGACCGACGAGATCGGACGCATGGGCGAGATGCTGAACAGCAGCGTTGCCACCATGCGGGAGGTTCTGCGTTCGGTGGCCCAGAGTGCAGAGACGCTGGCGGCCGCGACCACGGAGATCGGCGCCCGTGCCGGCGAAAGCGCCACGAACGCGGAGACCCAGTCCGGCATGACGACCCAGATCGCGACGGCTGCGCAGGAAATGACCGCGACCATCGGGGAAATCAGCCTCAATGCGGAGAGTGCAGCCAGCGCCAGCCGCATATCTGCGGAGACGGCCAGCCGGGGCGGAGAAGTGATGCAGGCAGCTGCCACGACGATGGAGAAGATTGCCGCCGCCACCAGCTCGGCTTCGGAGCGCATGACGTCACTGGCTCATCGCTCGGAGGAAATCGGGAACGTCGTAAACGTGATTCAGGAGATCAGCGAGCAAACCAACCTGCTGGCCCTGAACGCGGCCATTGAAGCGGCCCGCGCCGGCGAACACGGGCGCGGTTTTGCCGTGGTGGCGGGAGAAGTGCGGCGGCTGGCCGAGCGCACCAAGGCCGCGACCGAGGAGATCGCGACGACCATTCGCAGCATTCAGGAGGAAACGCGGCAGACGATCGAAACCATGGACAGCAGCCGCACTGCGGTCGAGTCCGGGTTGCAGGAGACCGGCAAGGCACGCAAGAGCCTGGACGAAATCATCGTGTCTTCCCGCGAGGTCGAGCACCAGATTCAGCTGATTGCGTCGGCGGCCACGGAACAGACGGCGGCGTCGGGGGAAATCTCCGAGTCCGCAGGCCGCATTTCGCAGCTTGCTGTGCAGAACACGCAGGGGGCCGGGGAAGCGGTATCCGCTCTTGCTGATCTCTCGCGTCTTGCTTCGGACCTGGACAGGATGATCCATCAGTTCCAGCTCGACGATGGCAGCGGGCCTCAGGGCGGACAGCGCAGTGCATCGCGCGAACCGGTTGGGTCGCCTGCCTGGCAGCCGGCGCATTCTCACTGATCCGGGCCGCTTTGGCTCGACTTCCGCCGCTCGCGGTCTACCGCCCGGGCGGCGGTCCTCTTTTGGCCTTCGGAAGGTTTCGTGACACAGGTCACATCGTTTTCTTCACCCGACCGGGGATCATACTGTTGCGGATGGCCGCCGAGGTCTATACTGCTTCCCGGACGGATGCGGCTTCTCGATCCAGAGGTGAAGAACAACAATGGTTTCCTTGCGCCAAGTCGCTGTATCGGCAGTTGCAGTATTGTTCCTGTCCGGCTGTTCCAACTCCAGCAACAGCACGCCCAGTCCGCAACCCGCGGCCGCGACCCAGGCGACGGCCCCGCCGGAGATCGTCACCGGGAAAACGGCCTTCTGGGAGATGTACAAGACCGCCCACGCGTGGGCTTCCGACGCGGAGCCGATTCGCCTGTCGATGAAGGACGTT
>JBAUZR010000324.1:0-1914 GCA_049585375.1 Acidobacteriaceae bacterium | reverse complement strand
TCCTGTTCCTGGGCATGCTGCTTGCCCTTCCCGCCGTCCCCGTTCTGGGCTCCTTCACGGTCATGATTGAGCCGCCACTTCAGCGGTACTATCTCACCGCATACGTAGTCAGTGCGAAAGTCTTCCGCCAGAGCAGCGCAACCACACCGGTAATCTGGCTTTACAAGACCGCACCCGGTCGGCGCCGTGCTCTCCTCACTGAGCGTGACGTCGAGTCAGCAAAAAGTGGGACTTTTGGCCTTCGCCTCTCGCCCGCGGCGCTGGCAGATGGGTGGACAGGCATCCAGGCCGGTACTCAGGAACAGGTGAACTCGACGGAATTGCATGCGTTCCTGCAGGCGAACATCTATGACGGCCACAGTTCTGTGTGGATCGTTGCAGAACCCCTGCTCCTCGGCTCCCTCGGAGTTGCTGGATTGTTCGCTGTGGCGATCGTCATTAGGCGCAGGTCGAAGATTTCGAGACGTCACGAGGAGCGGCACGGGAGAAGGACCAAGGGTCCGGAACTGGTTACGTCCGCCGAGTGGAATGCCAGACTCCGGCCAGATGGAATTCAGCTCAAGTTGCACTCGGTCACCCTGCTTCGCCAGGTGCAAGACCGAGTGCTGGGCCGCCGGCCTCCCTGCATCGGCATTGGCCGAAACCTGGAATCGAGTCACATCCTGATCATGGGTGACAGCGGCAGCGGCAAAACATCTGCCATGCGCCAGATTCTGCGTCAGGTTGCGTCTCGGCGGGATGTAGCAGTCGTTTACGATCCTGCGCTTGAATTCACACCCGAGTTCTATTCGCCAGAGCGCGGCGACATTATTCTGAATCCACTCGTCGCCAGGTGTCCCTATTGGGATATAGCTGAGGAGTCGGAATCCGACGACGCCAACGCGGCAATGGCGGCGGCTCTCTTTCCAGACAAGGATTTCGAGAAGGACTATTTCACCGACGCACCCCGCCGAGTTTTTACGTTTCTCATGCGCCGTCGGCCCAGCCCTCAGCAGCTGATCGCATGGATGAGCGATTCGGAACAAATAGACGAGATGGCGAAAGGCACTCCTTATGCGGCGTTCCTTGATCCTGGTGCGCCTGCCCAAAGAGGGGGCGTGCTTTCGAGTTTCAATATGATCGCCGAGAGCCTCGAACTCTTGCCGTCCCGGGACGGCACCCGCCCTCTCTACTCGTCGGGGCACTGGAATGCCGAACGGCGTCGCTGGATATTCCTGACTTCCAGCGCGGCGTCTCGCCAAAAGATTCTGCCTCTTCATAGTGCGTGGCTGGACATGCTGATCCTCCGCACAATGGAGCCGGCGATTCATGGTGCAAAGCCAGTCTGGTTTGTCCTCGATGAGGTCGCGAGTCTGAATAAGCTGCCTCAGCTCCATACGGCGGTCACGGAGGCGCGAAAATCGGGGAATCCGCTGGTGCTGGGCTTCCAGGGGCGGAGCCAAATCGAAAAGAGGTATGGGAAAGATGCTGAGACAATGCTTTCCCAGCCGGCGACGAAGCTCTTTCTGAAAACCTCGGAGCCTCATTCGGCGAAGTGGGTTTCTGACGCCATTGGAGAAATCGAGGTGGAGCGCCTCAAGGAATCGCGGCGACACAGTTTGCTTCCCGGGAATAGCCAATTCACGATGGAGATTGCGAACAAGCCCCTCGTGATGGCTTCAGAAATCGCCGGATTGGAGCCCCTTCATGGCTACGTCAAACAGGAAAACCTTGTGGTCAAGGTCCGATTCCCATACGTCGGTGCAATTGAGCGCCAGCCTGCGCTCCTGGAGCGAGGAGATGCGGCCGTATCGGCAACGACAAAGACGACGAGCGAGAAGTGTGCGCCAGACTCACGAGACGGAGTCATCTCAATGCCCGCGAAAAGTCCGACCGGAAGACAAGGAATGTTTCCCCTCCCCACGCACCGGAAGG
>JBAUZR010000323.1:0-2965 GCA_049585375.1 Acidobacteriaceae bacterium | reverse complement strand
GGCAACTCTGCCTGCTTCGCCAGGAATTCCCTGGCATGCTGGTCGAGATCGGCCGGAGGCCCAGGGTAGACGAGAAGGATGGTGGTATTCTTCGCCCTGAATTCCGAGGCATGGTCGACAAAGTCATGGACCTGCTGGACGCAGTAGGGGCATTGATAACCGGGAAATCCCCTCAATATAACGAGAACGAGGTCGTGTCCCCGCTGCACCTTTGACATGCGGACGGATCCGCCTGTCGGTGTCGAAAGAGTGAAGTCGGGAGCCCTGGAGCCTACCGCGGGAGTTTCCGCGAACGCGGGCGCTCCCATAGACAGAGCGCAAATAACGGCGAGAACAAGTCGTGCCGTCTTACTTAGTTGGAGTCTGGCTAACCCGTGAACCCTGTGGGATCTGAAACGTGGCACCTTCATGCAGAGACACTCCTCCTGCGGAATGCACGTGTGATCTGCGGGCGCAGCGAAAGGTTACAGCAATTGTCACGCTAAGTTCCACAGACTGGATCAGGGAATACTACAGTGCGGTTGTCGCTGCTCCCTGAATGGCGCCCTGATGTTGTGTCTGAGCGAATAGAATCAGGTGATGGTGACCGGAACCACTGTCGAGGTGGAATCCGTCGGGGAGCGGAATGTGAACAGACTCCTGCGCAGCGCCCCTGACCGTCGCCACGCGCACCAGCGAACGCGCCACTGAGACGTGCTGAAGAAGCCTCCCGCCATTTTCGCCCCGCAGCACGCTGGAACGGTCGGCATCATCTGTCAAAACTGCGATGATATCAAGCGGACTCGACGTCTCTCCCGCTATAGAGAACTTCACGTCCAGTCCCGACGATGAGAGTGCGGAGGAGAGTATGTTCAGCTCCAGATGAGGTCGCCGCGCTTCATCCTGGAGGGCCTTTTGAAGCGCGTTGACATCACCCCCAACAAACTGTTCGCGACCGCTCACAACCATTTGGGGTGTGTAGGGGCCCTCAGGAGACATGCGCGAGGCATAGACATTCTGCCTGTCCGTGAATTCCGGGGATGAGAAGGGGTCCTTCCAGCCGAGATAGTTCCAGTAGGTGACGTGCTCGCTGATGCCGACAATCAACTGCCCGGCGCTTGTCTGCTTCAGATTGATCTGGCGCAATATCGCATCCGCAGGAGGGCAGTCCGAACATCCCTCCGAGGTAAAGAGCTCCACGATCACTACAGAACCGGGTCGCTCCTGACCCGGGTTCTGGCCCGCGGCGAAGTGCGGCAGAAGGCCGATGACAAAAGGCAAGAGCGAACAGGCAAGCATGGGGCGAAGCTGCACGGAACCACCTCCAGCGGTATGCGTCGTTCGATCTGACACTTCGCCACGTGAATGGTTACGTGCCTGCATAACATGCGCTGTAACCAAAATGCGATGGAAGCCTCTAATGCCACGGAGAGGCGGATTTCGGCGCTGACCGCCGAGCCATTCCCTGAAAGGGGAAGCGCTCGATCGATAAGCGAATCAGCATTCAACTGTTTCCAGCAGCGGAAAAGGGAGGGTAAAGATGGGCAAGTTGGACGGGAAAGTGGCGGTGATCACCGGAGCAACCTCCGGGATGGCGCTGGCGTCGGCCAAGCTGTTTGTCGACGAGGGAGCGTATGTGTTCATCACGGGGCGGAGGCAGGAGAATCTGGATGACGCGGTCAAGGCGATTGGGCGGAACGTGACCGGAGTGCAGGGCGATTCGGGGAACCTGGCTGATCTCGACCGGCTCTACGAGACGGTCAGGCGGGAGAAGGGCTTCGTCGACGTAGTATTTGCGAGCGCCGGTCATGCCGGCCGTGCTCCGCTGGGGGAGATCACCGAGGAGCAGTTTGACGCCATTTTTTCTCTTAATACTCGCGGAACACTCTTTACCGTGCAGAAGGCGCTGCCCATGATGCGGAATGGCGGATCGATCGTCATGAACGGATCGATCGCCCACCTCAAGGGCATGCCGGGTCTGGGCGTTTATGCGGGAAGTAAAGCGGCACTGCGTTCCTTCGCGCGATCATGGGCGGTAGAACTCGCAGAGCGCCGGATTCGCGTTAATGTGCTTAGCCCGGGACCGATTGCTACCAACGCTCTCGCGAATACCCCTGCGGAAGCGAAGGAGTACTTCCGGTCAGCCATTCCTCGCAAGGAGTTCGGACGATCGGAAGAGATCGCAACGACGGCTCTGTTTCTCGCCTCCGACGACTCGAGCTTCGTGAACGGCAGCGAGATTTGCGTCGATGGCGGCCTGGCTCAGATCTGAGAGTCTAAAATGCCAGGCAGATATGACCGCAACAACACCACAGCCCTCCCAACATTGCGCATAGGCTTCGGCCGAGAAGAAGCGGGCGATCCGCAAAATCTGCGTTCCGTGTCGGCCGGAAGAGCACGGAATGAGGGTGTTGTTTGACTTGCATCTGGCTGCGGTCAGGATCAGTAAAGCGGCTGTGGCGAGTGTGTTATATCGTTTACAGTCGCTCCGCGAGGAGGCTTCAGTGCCCGTCCAAGGTTTCGTTCCTCTTACCACGTACCGTGAAGTTTCTGCCCAGGAATTGGTGAGGCGAGCAGAGTCATTTCGCGATGAAATGCTCCGACGCCGCACAGTACGGCAGTTTTCCTCACGTCCCGTTCCGCGGGAGGCGATCGAGGATTGCCTGTGCGTTGCGCGAAGCGCTCCGAGCGGCGCCAATAAGCAGCCCTGGCATTTCGTCGTTGTCAGTGATGCGGAGGTGAAGACTAAGATCCGTGCTGCTGCGGAAGAAGAGGAGCGCCTTTTCTACCATGGACGTGCTCCAAAAGAGTGGCTCGATGCTCTCGCCCCGCTGGGGACAGACGAAAACAAGCCGTATCTGGAAACCGCTCCTTACCTCATCGTTATCTTCGCGCAACATTATGACCTGTCGAAGGATGGGCGCAAAATGAAGAACTACTATGTGACAGAGTCGGTTGGTATTGCAACGGGCATGCTCATTGCGGC
>JBAUZR010000322.1:0-3236 GCA_049585375.1 Acidobacteriaceae bacterium | reverse complement strand
AAAATCAGCAGCGAGCGAGCTGTCGTCTCCACCTACAGCCAGAACAACAACCTATGAGGAACGGAATCACATCTCTGCTGGCATCACTGGGGTGCGGTGCCTTGCTGGCGGCAGGGCCGATGGCGGTGGGCCAGTCCGGCGACCTCACCCTGCCTGCAAAGGCGGTGGCGGGATCGGGATTCACGATTCAGACGAGCGGCAGCGGGCCGGCGACTTTGACCATCGTGGGGACCGGCGAGGTGCTGCGACGCGAGGTGCAACTCGGCGATCCGGTCTCGATTGCCGCGGGGGAACTGGATCGCGCCGGCCACTATGTCGCTTTCCTGGATCACGGCGGCTCGGCGGACGTGGGCGAATTCGATGTCGTCCCGTCGCCTCAGCCGGCGAGCCTCGCCTTTCTGGCCAAGCCGTCGCGGCTTTCTGTGAATCTGCATGACGGCATCAGCGGGGCCGTCTACATATTTGATTCCTATCAGAATCTGATCGTCCGGCCGATGCCGGTTACCTTTCAATTGTCAGTGCCGGCAGGGGCGGTCGAATCGCGGACGGTGCAGAGCCGCGATGGCGCGGCGTGGACCCAGATGAACTCATCCACCCGGGAAGGCGCGGCGAAATTTGTAGCGACCACGGGCGCGGTTTCCAGCACCCGGATAATCGAGCAGGTTCCGGGCGATCCATGTAATCTAAAGATGAGCGCGCAACCTGATGGGCAGAAGATCGCCCTGACAACGGAGCCGATTCGCGACTGCAGCGGGAATCCGGTGCCCGACGGGACAGTTGTCACCTTTACGGAGACGTTTGACGGGGAACAGACCACCGTCGACGTCCCCGTTAAGAAAGATATTGCGCAGGCGGAAGTGCCGGCGCACGAGGGTGCCCGGATCACGGTGGCCACCGGTGTTGTGTTGGGTAATGAAATTCGGTGGGGAAGATGAAGATTCTGCGGGCTATGTTGGTGGCATTGACGGTTTGCAGCGTCGCCTCGGCGATGGCTGCGGACGAGGCTGAAGTCCATGTCCAGGCTCCCCATCTCGACACCCCGCGGCCGCTGAACGACACGACGCGGCAGGCGGCCATACGCGACTACCTGGAATCGTGGAGTGCGATGAGCGCGGCTTTGGCGGAGAATCGGCCGGGGCTGCTGGAGGGGGATTTTGCGGGCACGGCCAGGGACCAGCTGGCGGCAACCATCCAACAGCAGGAGGCCCTGGGCATCCGAACGCGGTATCAGCCCATCTCTCACAATATCCAGATTATTTTTTACTCGCCTGAAGGGCTATCCATTCAGCTGGTAGACAACATCGAATACGATGTGCAGATTCTTAGCAAGACTAAGGTTCTGACAGCACGACAAGTGCATGCACGATACATTGCGGTTTTGACTCCGACTGAAGTGCGATGGAGAGTACGGCTGTTCCAGGCAGATGCGGAATAAGCCGACTTGCTGAAAGCAGTACCGGGCACGATGCAGGACCTGCAAGACCTGTAAGAACCGAAGCAAGACAAAATTAAAAAGAGGGAAGCTCGTGCGTCTTCGCGACTTTTTTGCACGAACCCAAGGAGGGTCTTCGATGATTTCCGTAGTCGTTCCGATCTTCAACGAGGAGGAGATCGTCACCGCATTTCATAAGGCGGTAGCGGCTTCTCTCAGAAGCATCGGGGAAGAATGGGAGGTTGTTTACGTCAATGACGGCTCCCGGGACAATTCACTGGAGCTGCTGCGCACCCTGCAGACCGAGGACCCGCACGTGGTGGTCGTCGATCTGTCGCGCAACTGGGGCCACATGGGCGCCATCTCGGCCGGGCTGCAGACGGCGCGCGGTGATGCGATTGTCCTGATGGATGGCGACTTCCAGGATCCCCCCGAAGTGATTCCGGAGCTGGTTGAATCCTGGCGGAACGGCGCGCAGGTGGTAGCAGCGGTGCGCAGAAGCCGTCAGGAAAGCCGGAAGCTTCTGGCCGCACTCTTTCCTCTGTTTTACCGGGTGCTGGGTGCACTTTCCGATTTCCCGATTCCGCTGAATGCCGGTATCTTCGGTCTGCTCGACCGGCAGGCGGTGGACTCCATCAACGCCATGCGCGAGAACAACCGGTATCTGCCGGGGCTTCGTGCCTGGGTGGGTTACCGCAATTCCATCGTTTATTACGACCGGCAGGATCGCGCCGGCGGCGAGGGCAAGCTGACCTTCCTGAGCCGCATTAAGTACGCCATGGATGCGATCACCAGCTTCAGCTACAAACCTTTGCGTCTCTGCTTTGTTCTGTCTGCTTTCTCGTGTTGTGTGGCTGCGCTTCTCATGCTCGGGGTTCTCTTCTCCAGCACTCCGCTGACATCCGTGGGCATGGGCATTTCCGCAGCGGTGTTCCTTGTGGGAGCCGCGGTGCTGCTTTGCCTGGGTGTTCTGGGTGAGTACCTGGGACGGGTGTATGACGAGGTCCGGCAGCGGCCGCTCTCCATCATCAATAAGGTGCACTACTCGTCGGAAGCTCTGGCGACGGGTCCGGTGGACGACTACGATGTGGCGACGGCTCTCGACGAAGAGACCGCGGATGCGCCGGCAAAGGTGTTCCGCGTCGCCTGATCGAACCGGCGGGCCTCCCGGCGGGGAGGCTCGCTTCTCTCCTGCATCGATCCTTTAGAAAACTCCGTTGGAAACCCCACTTCGGATTTCCATGAGCTTGCGCTGATGGAACGGGTGCTACGACTCTGTCGGGAGGCTGCGTCCGGGAGCCGATGCGGGGGCGATCGGCCGGGCAAAACGGTCCGGTTGTCGCGGCTTCAGTGGATCGGGAGGGCCGGCTGCAAGCCGCCCGAACCGCCGCAGCTGGGGATGCCGCGCTCGATGGCCGTTCCTTCTTCGTAGTCGTTCCAGGTTTCGATCAGGAGATACTGCAGGGGATTGTCGGCGGGGAAGTACTTCTTCCAGAGATTAAAGGTGTCCTGGAAGGTCTGGCCGCAGCGGAAATCCATGTGACGGTTGAGGCCCCAAGTGGCCTTGCTGTCGTCGAAGCCTGCCCAGGCACCGCCTACCGGCATCTTGTCGGGATACTTCGCCAG
Organism: Acidobacteriaceae bacterium; assembly: GCA_049585375.1. GTDB lineage: Bacteria > Acidobacteriota > Terriglobia > Terriglobales > Acidobacteriaceae > Palsa-343. Next base: position 178 of record JBAUZR010000322.1, on the reverse strand, counting down.
CATGTTCTTATAGAAGTCTTCCAGGTAGTCCTTGCCCCAGTCGCTGCCGTCGGGCTTCCATCCGCCGGCTCCGGGATTGACCCAGGCGTAGAAGCCGTCGAAGTCTTTGGCATAGGTGCCTGGCAGGTTCTCATAGATCAGGAAGGGCTGGGGATTCCACTGCTTCAAGTCCTGGAGC
>JBAUZR010000321.1:0-7219 GCA_049585375.1 Acidobacteriaceae bacterium | reverse complement strand
GCCGAACGTGCAGCATCAGGAGGCGGCGCCGTACTCGATTGTGTCGAACCAGTACAGCCTGCTGGACGTGAGCGACCTGGTGTTTATCGACGCGCCGGGGACGGGTTTTTCGCGGGTGCTGGGCAAGGATGCGCCGAAGGAGTTTTTCGGAACGGATCAGGACGGGCACGCGTTCACGCGGTTCATTCACCGCTTCCTGACGAAGTACGAGCTGTGGAACAATCCGAAGTTTCTTTTTGGAGAGAGCTACGGGACGACGCGCACGGCGGTGTTGACCTTCGATCTGCAGCGGAGCGGCATCGATGTGAACGGGTCGGTGTTTCTGTCGCAGATTCTGAATTTTGACGATAGTCTGGACGGGCCGCAGGGGAATCCGGGGACGGACAACGGATATTTCCTCGGCTTCCCGTCGATGGCGGCGACAGCGTGGTACCACCATCATGTGCCGAACCAGCCGGCGCAGCTGGAGCCGTTCCTGCAGGAAGTGGAGCAGTTCAGCCTGGGCGCGTATGCCTCGGCGCTGCTGCAGGGCGCGGATTTGCCGGACGCTCAGAAGCATGAGATTGCGGCAAAGATGGAGAGCTACACCGGCGTGCCCGCGGCTTACTGGTACAAGGCGAATCTGCGGGTGAGCGGCGGCGAGTTCTCAAAGGAGCTGCAGACCGAGCTGGGGATCACGACCGGGCGGCTGGACACGCGGTATGAGGGTCCGGATCTGGATCCGCTGAGCGAGGATGCGGAGTACGATCCGTTCGGCAGCGCGACCTCGGCGCCCTACGACGCAGCGGTGAACTACTACACTCGCGAAGTGCTGCACTACGGCGAGAACATGACGTATAAGCCGAGCGCGTACGGGCCGGACTTCCACTGGGATCTGAAGCACACGCCTCCCGGGGGACGGGGCTGGGATGCCAGCGTGAACGTGATGCCGGACCTGTCGGTGGCGATGAAGATGAATCCAAAGCTGAAGATCCTGCTGATGGGCGGCTACTACGATCTAGGGACGACGTTTTTTGGAGCGACGTACGAGGACAAGCACCTGCAGATTCCGGAGAAGCTGCAGTCGAACATCAGCTACCACTTCTTCCAGACCGGGCACATGGTGTACGTGACGGTGCCGGCGCTTGAGGAACTGCACAAAGTGACGGCGGAGTTTATCCGCGCGAACGAGCACCCGGAGCAGTAGGGCAGAGAGGTCGAGCCTGGCCATCCTGATGGGTGGCCGGGCTTTTTCTTTTGCGCTTCAATCAGGCGCAGGGCAGATCGGCGCGGAAGGCGGTGCGAAAGCCGTCGGGCAGGCCGGCAGTCTCAAGGGCGATGCGGCCGCCATTCTTTTCGACAAGGTCTTTGGTGACCCAGAGGCCGATACCGGTGCCGACATCTTCTTTGGTCGTGAAGAAGGGGTCAAAGATGCGGGGGATGTTCTCCTGAGCGATTCCCGATCCGTTGTCGCGGACGGAGAGGGAGGCCATGGAACCGGCGCGCTCGATCTCGATCTCGATGGCGCCGCCGGATTCGGGCAGGGCGTCGCAGGCATTGGAGACGAGATTGGTAAGGATTTGGCGGAGGTCGTCAGAGGGGACGGCGAGACAGAGATCGCCGTTGTGCACGACGCGGATCTCCGCGCCACGAACGGTGCAGCGGGGCTGGAACATGGCGACCACGGCCTCGACAACCTCGAGGACATGCACGGGACCGGGCGAGGATTTGGGGCGGACGAAGGTGAGAGTGCGGCGGGCAATGCCGCCGAGGCGAGAGAGCTCCTGATCGGCGCGCAGGAGGTATTCGCGCGCGGCGGGCGGCAGGTTGGGCTCGGTCTGGGCCAGGAAGAGAAGATTGGTGACCGCCTCGAGAGGATTATTCACTTCGTGCGCGATGGTGGCGGAGAGGCGGCCGATGGCGGCGAGTTTTTCGGAGCGGACGAGGGCGAGCTCGGCGCTTTTGCGGTCGGTGACGTCGACGGTGACGCCGTGCCAGATTTTAGGGTTCAAAGCGGAAGGCGTGCCGCGGCTTTCGAGCCAGTGGATCTCGCCGTTGGGCCAGCGGACGCGAAACTCCGAGCGAAAAGCGCGACCGGCGGCGATGGCCTGCTCGTATTCCTCGAGAACGCGGGCACGGTCCTCTTCCACGATGAGGCCCACGGTCGCCTGGGGGAGCGCATCCGCGGCGACCGGTTGGCCGAAGACCTGAGCGCCGCCCTCGGCCCAATGCAGGTGGCCATCGTCGACGCTGAACATCCAGACGGCGGCGTTGCTGGCCTGCTGCGCCTCCATGAGGGAATCGGTGCGGACCTGCAGCGAGGTGAGAGCGGCGCGGAGGCGGTTTCGGGTCACGCGCTGCCGATCGCAGAGCAACGCAATGAGAAAGCCGATGGTGAGAATAACGGCGGTATAGAGGAGTGACTGCGGATCCAGGGCGATGAAGCCGCTGGGGGGAAGAACGAGATAGTTGAAATAGAAAGCGGTGCAGAGGACGGCGAGCAGACCGGGGCCGAGTCCGGTGAACACGGTGATGCCGGCAACGAAGATGTAGCTGAGAGCCACGGGTGTGCCGTGCAGAGCAGGGGTCCGGAGGGTCAGGGTGACGCCGAGCCAGGGAAGCAGGACGGCGGCAAGATATCCGCTGAGAAGGACAGGAGTACGCGACGAGCGCGGCATCCCTGGTCGTGCAGGTGTCGTCAAAATGGGCCTCGTACAAACATCGCGAACACTTCCAGCTGGGGAGCGGACGGCGCGATGTTAGCCAAGGATACACGCTCCGGGGGAGAGTCCGGCAGCGCGCTGGATACGGGCAGGGGGGCGCCGGGTATGCGGCTAGAATTTGCCGGCCTTTCCTCCAAGGTTCCAGAAATCCGACTGGAATCCGGCCTCGCGGAAGATCTGCTGGGCTTCGGCGACCGACCATTTGTGCCAGTCGGGACGCGCATGGGAGCCGTACCAGGCGCGCGCCAGGCGGGCGACCTGCGGCAGCGGAACGGGCTCGCCCGTGGGCAGGCGATGGCGGCGCGACCAGGAATAAATCTCGTCGGCCGAGCGAAAGGGCAGAACCATGGCACAGTGTTCGTGGACATTGTCCCAGGCACGTGCCGGCGGGACAGCAAAGTGGACTATGACGGTTTCAAATCCCTGCGGCTCGCCGTCTTTGACCGGAATCGTGACAGATTCGCCTTCCGCTCCGAAACGGGAGTGGATGCGGACCTCGCCGCGGGCCAGCGTGGCAACCCCAAGTGCGCACCAGATGCAGGGCGCCCACCAGCCGCGGCCGTCGCTCTCGATCCAGTTAAGGGTCGGGGTGACGGAAAAGGGATGAATTACCCAGGGCGTACAGCGGTTCGGATGCAGAACCACTCCGTGGATCGAAGCCAGTTCGCGCAGGAGATTCTCGACGGCGGCGATGTTGATGTTCAGGCGCCGGGCGAGCTCCGTATTGGGCGGACAGGCGCCGGTCTCGAGCAGTCCGCGGACAAGCTCGTAGTGAAGTTGCGTCACGGCGGCGGGATCGTCCATGGGGTTCTTCCTCAGTGGAGTTGCGAGCTCATGCCTACTTCTTCGCGTTCATGCGGACGGCGAGCTGGTTGACGCGCTGAGTGGCCGTGGTGAGGTCGAGGTGCTCGGCCGTCTCGAGGAGGCGAACGGCCTCGACTTTACGTCCCCGGCGCAGGAGGGCGCGCAGGGAGTCGTCGAGATCGGCGCCGGGGGCGGGCAGGGGCGTGCCGCGGTGCGTCTGGAGGAAACGCTGGGTGGTCTCGCGGAGCCCTACCCAACGATCGCGGCCGCCGCCGAAAGTGTCGGTGAAGGGGATGGGTTTTTGTCCGGTGAGGAGGGTGAGCCGGTAGAGGGTGGAGCCGCCGCTGCCAGAGGAGGTCTCGGTGCCGATGCCGGCGATCTCGGAGAAGGGGACGGTGCCGGAAGCCGAGCGGAAAAAGCGCATGCGGCTCCAGTGCACGGTGCCCTGGGTGGCGTCGAAGGCGACGGTGGCCTTGCGCAGCCAGACGAGCGCGCCGACGGCGAAGAAGATGGCAAGGATGAGATCGCCGCGCTGACGGGGCAGCGTGGAAGCGTAGAAGAGAGGCAGCGCGGTCAGGGCGAGCAGGACGGAGATCCAGAGGGTGCTTTCCCTGAGAACCAGCTCGGTGTCGGTTTGGCGGACAACCTTCATGATGCGGAATGCGGTTTTGCGTGGCTGACTTTTTGCCATTGTCCGGACTGCGCCGATTGAAAGACTGCCTCGATGACGGCCATGTTCGCGATGCCTTCTTCGAGAGAGACCGGGACCGGTGTGCCTTCGAGCACGGCGCGCGAGAAGGCATCGCCCTGCAGGGTGTACTGATCCGCGACGGGGAAGGTCTCGGTGGCGATGCCGGCGCCGAAGATGTCGCTGCCGTCATCGACAAAAATGCGGGTGGGGCGGTCGGGCGGCGCGTTGAAGGGGATCTCAATTTCGATGCGGCCCTTCGTGCCCAGAAAATGGACACGCTGCCAGGGGACGAACTGCGTGCTCGCGGTGAAGATCGCGTGGCCGCCGGGAAAGTCGAGGAGCGCAGAGGTAAGGCGATCGGTAGCGAAGGCCGGATCGCGCTCGATGAGTCCGCAGACGCGGGTGGGCTCCTGGCCGAAGGCGTAGCGCGCGGCGTGGATGCAGTAGCAGCCAATGTCGTAGAGGGCGCCGCCGCCGGTTTCCGTACTATTGCGGATGTTGGCAGGATCGTTGTTGAAGTAGCTGAAGACTGCCATGACGGCGCGCAGGCCGCCAATGCGGCCTTCGTCGATGAGAGCACGGGTGCGCAGCCACTGAGGGTGGGTACGGATCATGAAGGCCTCGCCGATGAGCACGCCGGTGCGTTTGCGGACGGCGAGGAGCGACTCGGCTTCGGCGAGGGTGAGGCTGAGCGGCTTTTCGCAGAGCACGTGCTTACCGGCTTCAGCGGCGCGGATGGTCCACGGGACGTGGAGTTGGTTGGGCAGGGGATTGTAGATGGCATCGATGGCAGGATCGGCGAGGAGGTCCTCGTAGGAGCCATAGGCGGTGGGGATGCCGAGCTGGTCGGCAACGGTGCGGGCTTTGGAGAGGTCGCGGGAGGCGATGGCGGTGACGCTGGAGAACTGTCCGCGCTGCATCCCGGGGATGACTTTTTTTACGCCGATGTTGGCGGTGGAGAGAACGCCCCAGCGCAGCTTTTGGCTCATGCGAAGAGGATAACTCCGCTGAGGGGGCGGGATGAGCCGGGCGGGAGATGCGGGTGAAATTGCGGACGGGGAGCGACGACGGTTAGAGGGCGCCGCCGCCGACGAAATGCACGATCTCGAAGCGGTCGCCATTGGCGACGGGCGTGTCGGGCCAGGCAGGGCGGCGGACGATGGAGCCGTTATGTTCGATGGCAATGCGGTCGTGCTTGAGGTCGAGGGCGGTCAGCAGGTCGAGAAGGCTGGCACCCGCGGAAAGAGAAGGGAAGCTGCGCGGCTGACCATTGATAACGAGGTCCATAGAGGGAGGTTAGCAGGGGCGGGAAGTGCAGCGGCGGGAGAGGATGCGGCGGGTCGCGAGGCTGGAGGCAAAAGCTCTGTCAGCGGAGGAAGCGCCAGAGCTGCCAGCCGAGGAGCCCGAGCAGGAGGACGCCGAACTGAATCGCGAGGGCGGCCACCAGGCCGCGGAAGATGCCGAGCGGTTCGTCGCCGTTCGGGGGAAAATCCAGAGTGTCCGAGACGATCTCGTTCTCGTCGAGGAGGCGCGCAGCGAGTTCCGGGAAGGCGAAGTCGGTATTGATCGAATGGGCGTCCATGGGTTGCTCCCGTATGGACCCTATCGGCGCCAGGGAGCCCCGCGATCAGCAGAAGTGAAGAGGCGCGCCGGCTGTAGCAGAACGGGACAAGGAGTTCGCCCAGTCCTGAAAAGGAAAGGCCCGGACGGGTGAGGTCCGGGCCCATGGGGAACGGGAGCTGATTAGCGGAGCACGTCGAGGGTGACGGTGGTCGTGTGCCGGGTGCTGCCGCTGGTGGCTGTGACGGTGATGGTGTGGTTGCCGGTGGAAGCGTTGCGGCCCACTGTGATGGTCATGGTGGAGCTGCCCGCGCCAGTGATGGAGGAGGGACTAAAGCTGACGGAATTGCCGCTGCCCTCGCCGGAGGCGCTGAGTGAGATCGGCGAATCAAATCCGCCGGTCGCCGCGGTGGTGATGGTCACGTGGCCGGAGCTGCTGCGGGCCACGCTGACGGAGCTGGGACTCGCGCTGACTGCGAAGCCCGCAGTGCTGCTGGTGACAGTGAGGGATACGGTCGTCGTCTCCACCGTGCCGCCGGAGGTGCCGCTCACGGTGACGGTGTACGTGCCGGGAGAGGTGCTCGAGGAGACGGTGATCGACATGCTGGAGGAGCCGGCGCCGGTAATCGAACCCGGGCTAAAGCCGATGGTGACGCCGGAGGGCTGCCCGCTGGCGGAAAGGCCAACGGCAGAGTCAAATCCGCCGGTCACACTGCTGGTGATGGTGGTCGATCCCTGGCTGCCCTGAACGACCGAAACCGAGCCGGGGGAAGCGGAGAGGCTGAAGCCAGGCTGGGTGGAAGTGGATCCGAGAAGCGCGTTGACCAGGTTCGCGGTGGGGCTGCCCCATCCGGTGACCAGATCGTAGCCAGTCGTTGCCGAGTAGCCGTTGCTGCCGCTGGTGATGTCGTGGAAATCGGTGTCGTAGCTGGAGCTCTCTCCAATGGAATACAAAGTGGGGTTGATGAAGCCGAGGGGTTTGCCGCCGTTAGATACCGACTGCTGATTGACGAGGGCCAGGAAGCCGGCCCACATGGGCGCGGCGAAGCTGGTGCCGCCGTAATCATTCGCGGTGCAGGTGGTCTGGTCCGCGCAGACGTAGAAGGTGAAGTTGGCGTTGGCGGAGACGTCGGGGCCGTTGCGGTAGCTCTTCGAACAGCTGGAGCAGGAGGCCGCGGTCGCAGTCTGCCAGGAGGGGATGGCGTAATCGTGGGGAGAGATGCCGCCGCCGGAATCCGACCAGGCCGTTTCTGAGGCCCAGGGGCCGGCCGCGGAGGCTGTCGAGAGGTCGGTGCCACCTACGGAGGTGATGTAGGGGTCATCGGCCGGATAGGTTTCCGAGGCGGTGCCGGAGGTGGTCCATTTAGAGCTGTCGCCGGCGGCCTGGAAGAGGTTTTGTCCCTGTGTGGCGAACTCCTTGAAGTAGGGCTCGTCGGTGGAGGGATCGGCGGGCGTCCAGGTC
>JBAUZR010000320.1:0-6291 GCA_049585375.1 Acidobacteriaceae bacterium | reverse complement strand
GTGGTGCAGCGACATCTGGCCCGGCTGCAGGGTCAGATTCACAGCCTGCGCCTCATCCACTTCGACCGCGATCTCCTGGCCGCGCGATAGAGCGTTATCCGGGGCATTCGTTTCCACCTGCGGAAGCGTACCAGCCCGGTGGGTCCCCGGTATTACGCGCATGCATCCGTTCTCCGGATTGCTGTCCGACAGCGCAATCCATGCCGTGATTACGTTGGGTGGATGCAGCCCCCAATAGGTCCCGTCCTGATGCCAGCTGACATAGGTCCTGTCGCCGGGCATCTTGGTAAACCATCGCGACCCCCAGATCAGCAGATCCTCCCCGAGAATCGCCTCCACCGCATCGAGAACGCGCGGGTGCGATGCCAGACGGTAAACCCATTCGAAGCATGTGTGAGTCTCGGAAAGCACCTGCGCCTGCTCGCGAGCCGGCAGGGCGGCCAGGCGGGCTTTGTTCCGCCCGTAGAAATCATCAAATGCCGAACGAAACGACTGCGTCTCCTCCCGTGTCAGCACCGGAACCGGCGTAAAGTAGCCGTCCCGCGCGAACTGGTCGGCCAGGTTTTTCATCGAAAGGGAAGTCATCTTCCGTTCCTCCTGCATCGGCAATCCGGGCGCGGCAGGCATAAAGCGCCCCGGAAATGGACGTTGGCCATCATATCTCTCTTTAGTTGAGCGGTAAACAATAATTCTGCTAGAATTGGCGCCGCTTCGAAAGCCAGATCATGGTGCGCTCCTGTTCACGCCGCGAGTTTATGCAGCATTGCGGAGAGGGACTCTCTCTGGCCGCGCTGTCTGCGCTCCTGCCCAATCCCGCTGCCGCCCAGGAAACAGCCGTTTCTGACCCTGCGCACGGCTTCCTGTTCTCCACCGGGGGAGAAGCTCGCGTGTGGCGCCAGTTCAGGGCCGCCGGTTTCCCCGGCAGTGTCGCCGGCGCCCTGTTTCGCGGATCCAACCCTCCCTGCTGCGGCATGCCCCTCGGCGGCGTGAGCACCGGCTGCATCGACCTCGACGTGCGCGGCGTCTGCGGCTTCAGCTCCATCTTCAATCCCTGGTCGAAATGTACAGCGGTCGCGAACTGGCGCATGCCGCGCAAGCCTCAGCTCATGTCCCCGTTGCTGGGGCTCAGCGTCGCCGACAAGGTCTGGGTGCTGGCCATGCCGGAGGTGGTGCGCGGAGGCTCCCTGCCTGTTTGCCAGGACCCATTTTTCGGCCATCCGGCGGAAAAGGCAGACACGAGGGAGCTGCCTCCTCTTGAACAGGTTCTTCCCGCTCAGGAGATTCACTATTTCGGCCATTACCCGGTGGTCGATGTCGAATTCGAAACCACCGCTCCCATCAGCGTGGGTCTGCGCGCCTGGGCGCCGTTCATTCCCGGAGATCTGACCGCATCGAACGTTCCCGCCATCGTCTTTGAGGTCCACCTTCGAAATAACTCCTCCACGCCGCAGTCAGGCTCTCTGGCTTTCAACTTCCCCGGCCCCGACCCCGAAGAAGCTCTGGGATTCGGCTTTGCGCGCATGGATTTCCGCGAAGACATCACGGGGCTGCACATCGTGTCTTCCGGAGGCGTCGGCTACGTGCTGGCCTGCGACGATCCGCACGTTCGGACCGGTGCAGCCATGCAACCTTCATCGTGGAAGCAGATGGCGCGCGAGCTTCCGCAACCCCAGCACAATCCGGCTGCCGGCGGTTACGAATATCAAGACGGCGGGGCATCGCTGGCGGCGAACTTTGACCTGCATCCTGGCGAGGAAAAGGTTTCGCGCTTCTTCCTTACCTGGTATGCCCCAACCTGGAAGGGCGCAGAGCGGGAACGCCTGAAGATGCTGCAGCCCCTATACGCCGGTAGTAACCGGACTGAGTGGAATGCATCGCAGTGGTCCGACGCAAACTACTACACGCTGAAGTATGCAGAGCGCTACAGCGATGCCCTGGATGTAGCGCGGCAGATCGCGCGGGATCACGCGAGCCTGCTCGAGCGAATACTCGCCTGGCAAGCCGTGATCTATGCGGATAAGTCGCTGCCGCTTTGGCTGCAGGATAGCCTCGTCAACAATCTCTGCCTCCTCACTGAGTGCGCGCTTTGGGTGGAGGCGCGCCCTCCCCTCGACGATTGGGCGGTTCCGGGCGGCGCCTTTGGACTGATCGAGAGCCCCCGTGGCGACCCCGATCTTGGCTGTATTCCCTGTGACTGGTACGGCAACCTGCCGGTCGTCTTCTTCTTTCCCGAACTGGCCCTGGCCAACATCCGCTCCTACAAACGCTATCAGCGCAGCGATGGTGCCGCGCCCTTCTGGCTGGGCGTACTCGGCGACCTGCCGGATTTTGTCACCACCTCGTATGACTGGCAGATCTCGCTCAACGGCACCTGCTACGTCGATCTCGTGGATCGCGTCTGGCAGCGAACCGGCGATGACCGGATTCTCCGCGAATTCTATGAGTCTGTGAAGAAGTGCAACACCATGACCATGAACCTCCGTCCCGGTCCCGGTGGCGTGATCAGCATGCCGGTGGGCAATCACGGGATGGAGTGGTTCGAGCACGGAGAGTGGGCCGGAATGTGCGCCCACCTCGGCGGACTGCATCTCGCTCAGCTCCGCATGATGCAGCGCATGGCGGAGGCCATGCAGGACCGCGACTACGCGGATCAATGCGGCCGATGGCTCGCCGACGGCACCCATGCCATGGAGACCGATCTCTGGAACGGAAGCTATTACCTCAACTTTTTCGAGCGCGAAACCGGTAAACGGTCCGACGATGTGATGGCGTATCAGCTCGACGGCGAGTGGGCATCCCAGTTTCACGGCCTGGGAAATGTCTTCGCCTCGCGCAGGATCCCCATCGCGCTGGACACTATACGGCGCTGCAATATCGCGCTTACACCGGCAGTGGGAGCAGCCAACTTTGCCCGGAAGGACGGCACCGCCCTCCCCGCGCAGTCAACCGTGGCTTCCTATGGCCGATATGCCATGTTTCCCGCGGAAGTGCTCGTCCTGGCCATGACCTACATTTACGCCGGCGAAGCGCAGACCGGACTGGACCTGGCCCGCCGCCACTGGCAAACCATCGTCTGCGCTCGCGGGCATGGCTGGGATATGCCGAACATTGTGCGCGGCGATACCGGCGAGCGCGTCTACGGAACCGACTACTACCAGAGCATGATGCTCTGGGCTCTGCCCGCGGCGCTCGGTCGAACCGACATCCGCGGTTGCTGTACCCAGGGAAGCCTGGTCGACCGTGTGCTGCTGGCCGGTGGGCGGCAAAACCGAGAACCATCGGAATCGGCATAATCATTATGAGTTAACCGATAAACTTTGTCCTTGACATCGGTGGTTTGCACGCGATAAATAGATCACACTGTGAAAGCGGCTGTCCTTGAAACCGTCGGTCATCCACTGGTCCTCAGGGACATCCCCGTTCCCCGTATTGCAGCGAACGAAGTTCTGGTACGCACGCAGACCACTGGAATCTGCGGCACCGATCTTCACATCGTCGACGGCTATGGTTATGTTCCGCCTCTGCCGCACGTGTTGGGTCACGAGCCCGCCGGCGTTATCGCGTCCGTGGGCTCGGACGTTCGCGGCTGGAATGTCGGCGATCGCATTGTGCCCAGCCTCTTCTTTACCTGCGGCCACTGCGAATATTGCCGCGCCGGACGTCACCAGCAGTGCTCTCACCTCAAAGGCATCCTCGGCGTTCTCGTGCCCGGGGCTATGGCCGAGTATTTCAAGGTTCCGGCGGAAAACCTCTTCCGTCTGCCCGATTCAGTACCCTTCGACGTTGGCGGACTCGCCGCCGACGCCGTCGTCACTGCAACCCGAGCCACGCGCAGAAGTGGCATCGCTTCCAGTTCGACAGCCCTGGTTCTGGGCGCGGGAGGAGTCGGTCTCTGCATCATCCAGCTGCTGGCCTCCGCCGGCGTGCAGGTGATCGCGGCCGACGTTCGCGTCAACGCGCTCGAAGCAGCGCTCCAGGCCGGCGCCTCCCGCTGCTTCCTGGCGGGTGAAGAACTCGCCACAGCCATGGCCGCCGACATCCATGAGCAGCCGATCGCCTGCGTATTTGACTGTGTTGGCTCCACTCAGTCCCTGGGCCAGGCCTGCGCGCTGGTCATGAATGGAGGCCGCATCGTCGTGGTTGGCGAGCACGGCGACCGCCTGCCTCTCACCTCAACTGAAATCGCACAGCGCGAGCTCGAAGTCGTCGGCTCACGCAATGGAACCCGCGACGACATCGCAGAGGCTCTGCGGCTCCTCGAGGCCGGCACCGTCCGGCCGCTCATTGCGGCGCGTTACCCGCTCGAGGAAGCCAATCAGGCTCTGCAGCATCTTCGCGCCGGCGCAACCGGCCGCATCGTGATTCAGGTCGCAACCAATTGAACTTGTCTTAAGGAGTTGTCGGATGGAGAAGCTCGTTATTACGGTCACATGTGATTCCACCATGTCGTACCCGAGAAATCCTTACAACCCACAGGGAATATCGGCGCTCGCTGACGACTACGTGCGATCGACAGCCGCGGGAGCAGCGATCTGTCACCTGCATGGCCCCTACAATCTCGACGAAAAGATCCGTCCCGACGGAACCAAGCTCTCCGACCTCGATCTTGACGGCTGGCAAAAGCTGAAGGATTCCATCACCAGCCGCGCCAAACCCATCATCCAGTACGGCATCGCCAACGGCCGTTACCCCCAGCGCGTGGAGCTGATGAAGCAGCATCCGGATATGATGTCGATCTGCTTCAATGCCCACGACGAATGCTTCCAGCCTGACCCTGACTATCCGCCCGTCGAGTTATACGGCATCCACAGCCGCGAGGAGCTGGAAGGGTACTGCCGCGAAACCGCGAAATATAACGTGAAGCCTGAAGTGGAAAGCTTCCACTATGGCGCCATCTGGAATGCAGAGCGCTTCATCCGTCTGGGACTGCTGAAGACCCCGGTATGGACGACATTCTTTCTGGGCTGGCCCGGGGGCTGCTGGACGCCTCCCACCGTCGAAGCCATGCAGTTCATGCATGATCACAAACCGGCTCACTTCAATTACAGCGTCAGCGTGATGGATCCCCCCACCCACTGGCAGGTGCTGACTAAATCCATTCTTCTTGGAGGCCACGTGCGCGTCGGTATGGAAGATAGTCCCTACCTTGACGGAGGCCAGACGCTGGCGCGCAGCAACGCGGAGCTGGTGGAGAAAATTGTCCGTATCGCTCGCGAGCTCGGCAGAGAGATCGCTTCGCCGGAAGAAGCCAAACGAATCACTGGACTGACGGCATGATGGGGCGCCGTACACACGGGTAAGAAGGACGCCGGGTCACGGCGCAGTTTCCGAGCCGGGCACGAGGGTAGTGACGAATCCCGCTCGGAGAGATGTTCAGGGAAGGGTGAGACGGATCAGGATGCATCTCGCGGATTACTTGGTCCTCGCGACCTACTTTGCAGTTGTGCTCGCGATGGGCGTCGGGCTCAGAGGGAAGGTCCAGACCAGCGACGAGTTCTTTCTGTCCGGCCGATCTCTTCCTGTCTGGATCACTGGAATCGCATATTTGTCTGCCAATCTTGGATCGCTCGAGTTAATGGGTTTTGTGGCAAACGGCGCCAAATACGGAGTCTTCACCAGCCAGCTTTACTGGATTGGCTGCGTGCCCGCCATGATCTTTGCCGGACTGGTGATGACGCCTCTGTTCTACCGGAAGCGCATTCGCAGCATCCCGGAATATCTGCGCCTTCGCTTCGACGAAAGAACCCGCACCCTCAACGCGGCCGGTTTCGCCGTGCTGACCGTCCTCACTTCCGGGATCAATCTTTACGGGCTGGCGATCGTCTTCCGCGCTCTCTTCCACTGGCCCGTCAACATCAGCATCCTCGTGGCCGCCAGCACCGTCCTCTGTTACGTCGCGTGGGGTGGACTTCGCGCCTCGATCTATACCGAAGTACTCCAGTTCATCCTGATTATCATTGGGCTCTTTCCTCTCGCGATCATCGCCTACCGTGCGGCGGGCGGCGTGGCGGGATTCACCGCTCGCATGCCCGGGAATATGCTGCACGCATGGCGCCCCGTCCTGCATCCTGCAGGCACCCCGTATGGCGGCGGCTTGTTCTCGGTCATTGTCGGTCTGGGATTCGTAGTTAGTTTTGCCTACTGGTCCACCGACTTTCTCGTTATGCAGCGCGCGTTGGCTGCGCGCGACCTCGAATCGGCGAAGAAGACACCGGTGGTTGCTGCATTTGGCAAGGCCTTCTTTCCCGTCCTCACCGTCATTCCTGGTCTGGCTGCCGTGATGCTCATTCC
>JBAUZR010000319.1:0-6387 GCA_049585375.1 Acidobacteriaceae bacterium | reverse complement strand
AGCCAGCGTAGGGGCAACGCGAATCGCGGACGGCGTGAAGGTGGACAATCTGGTGCAGGTGGGGCATGGGTCGTCAGTAGGCGAAAACACGCTGCTGTGCGCACAGGTGGGACTGGCCGGGTCGACGCATGTAGGCCGCAACGTGATTCTGGCTGGGCAGGTGGGCGTTGCGGGACACTGCCACATTGGCGACAACACCGTGGCCATTGCGCAGGCGGGACTGCACGGGGATATTCCGGCAGGATCGATGATCGCGGGATCGCCGGGATTCGATCACAAGCAGTGGCTGCGCGCGACGGCGCTGTTCAGCCGGCTGCCGGAACTGATCCGCCAATTGCAGCGCAGGGCGAAGCGCGAAGAGTAGAGTAGGAAAAGAGTTGGGGCCGCGCGGCAGCAAGGCGGCAGATTTGCGCATCCAAAGTAGACTTATGCCCTCGAACGATCAGGACTCTCCGCTGACGCTGGTACAGACGCCAACGGCGCCAATACGGGTGCTGCTGCTGGACGATCATCCGGAGAATCTGCTGCTGCGCTCGACCATTCTGCGCAAGTACGGTTACGTAACGGACACGGCGAGCACGGTGGAAGAAGCCGAGCGGCTGCTGGATGAGATCGATATTGCCGTGCTGGACTATCACCTGGGCGCGGGGAAATTTGGGACGGACGTGGCTTCGGACTTGCGGGCCCGGCGTCCCCAGGTCCCGATCATCATCCTGTCGGCCACGCTGGAGCGGCGGTTTGGCGGTGTGGAAGACATGCACCTGCTGAAGGGCTACAGCTCGATCGACGATCTGGTGACGGCTCTGCGCTCCTTTGAAGCGAAACGGCGGGGCAAGCCGGTCGTCGTGGATGCGCGAGATTTCTTCTACTCGCGGATCAACATGGCGATGGGCGACGACGTGGTACTGGAAATCCTGGACGGGGACGGGACCTGGCAGTACGTGAACGAGACCTGCGCCCGCGTGCTGGAGAAGCCGCGTGACTGGTTTCCGGGTCGAAATATGTTCGAGGAGATGCCGGAGCTGGCCGCCGACTGGGCGGACATTCTGCGCACCGTTGCCGAGACGCGCGAAACGTACATCGACCGGACGTTCCGCGGGGTGCTCAACCTGCCCAACACCGGGAACCGGTGGGTGTGGAACGTGCTTGCCTTCCCCATCACACTTCACACGCGGGAGACAGGCGTGGTGCTGACGGCGCGAGCGCTTGAGCGCAAATCGGTGGTCTAGGACCAGGACGCCGGTTCCCTTCCCTTACCTGCTGGATAAAACGAAGAGGTTGCCGTCGGGATCTTTGAAGATGGCCGATGTGCCCCAGTCTTCCTTTTTCGGGTCTTTGGCGAAGACGACGCCTCTTTGTTTCAAAGCCACAGCGGTGGCGAGAACGTCGTCGCACCAGAAGGAAATGGATGTGAACTGACCGATGCGGTCCTCCTGGCCGGGGGGCGTGAAGGGGGCGATCCCGGTATCGGCGCCGGGAAACTTCAGCTCGATCCAGCGCTGGGTATCGCTGAAAGGCTGATCGGTGACGACCTGCATGCCGATAGCTTCGGTCCAGAACTTCAGGGCCGCGTTCTGGTCACGGACGGGAACCCCGACAAATTTGATGCCGCGAATCATGCGGAATTTCTCCTCGATGGTGGGAGCATAGCGAGGGCGCGGGGCGGGCGCAATCGTCCAGATACTACTGTAGTATTGATCGGTATAGAGATGCCCACGGTCGACGATTATGTAACGGACGTGCTGATGCGCGATCTGGTGGGTCACGACCACCGGCCGGTGAGCTTTCTCGTTTATCTGTGGCTGAATGCAAGGCAGGCGCGGAGCGGTAAGCCCGTGCAGGTGAGCTTTCAGGAGATGGCGGAGTGCGTGGGCGTATCGAAGAGCTCGGCACAGGCGGCGGTGCGATGGCTGGTGCGGCGGAAGCTGCTCTCCGCGAAGAAAGAGAACGCGACGGCGATTCCCTTCTATACGGTGCTGAGTCCATGGAAGCGCAGCTCGCGGCAGGGTTCGTGAGGTAGTCTGAACAACGGGAGCATGCGCAAGCGAGCCCAAATTTTCGGAGTCATGTGCGCCGGCAGCCTGTTGGCGGGGCTGGCGACCGGCTGCCATTCGCCATGGATTCGATGCACGATCGTCAACGACCAGGCGACACCCGTTGCGCTGGTGCAGGTGAGCTATCCGGGGGGCACCTTTGGCGTGCAGACGATTGCCCCCGGCGGCAGCTACCACTATCGGTTCCGCGATCTCGGCGACGATCAGGCGAGTGTGGACTTCACCGATGTGGCGCATCACGATCACAGCGTGAAGGGCCCGCAGCTGAAGGAGGGTCAGGAAGGCACCCTCCGGATCGCGATCGGGCCGAACAATCGGGTGCAGTGGACGCCGGTACTGACGACGCGACGCTGACGCACCCTGGCGGTTCGTAAATGCGTAGCCTGAAGCGCACTTTTCTGGCAAACTAGATCACTATCCCTATTCCAGATTGAGCCGGGAGGGTATCCCTTTGATCCAGGTGGAAAACCTGACGAAGACGTTTGATCAGTTCACGGCCGTGAAGGACATCAGCTTCCAGGTGGACTCGGGAGAGATTTTTGCTTTTCTGGGCCCCAATGGAGCGGGCAAGACGACGACGATCAAGATGCTGACGACACTCCTGCGACCGACAAGCGGGCGGATTCATCTGGACGGCTTCGACCCGTGGGTGAAGCAGCGGGAGGCGCGGCAACGGTTCGGAATCGTCTTCCAGGATCCGAGCCTCGACGGCGAGCAGACGGCCTACGAGAACATGGAACTGCACGGAATCCTCTATCACGTGCCGCATAAGCTGCGACTCGAGCGTATCGAAGAGTTGCTGAAGCTGTTTGAGCTGTGGGAGCGGCGCAACGATTACGTGAAGACCTTTTCAGGCGGGATGAAGCGGCGGCTGGAGATTGCGCGGGGGTTTCTGCACACGCCGAAGATCCTGTTTCTCGACGAACCGACGCTGGGGCTGGATCCGCAGAGCCGTAACCAACTTTGGACGCATGTGAAAGCGCTGAACGCGCAGGAGAAGACGACCGTATTTCTGACAACGCACTACATGGACGAGGCGGATCGCGTAGCGCACCGGATCGCAATTATGGACCATGGCGCGATTGTGGCGATCGGGACGTCGACGGAGCTGAAGGCAAAGACGAACACCGATTCGCTGGAGGCAGCATTTCTGGCGCTGACGGGCGAATCGCTGCGCGACGAGGGAGCCAACTCGACGGATGCGATGCGGCGGTTTGCGCAGATGTGGCAACGGCGGTAGGCAAAGCGGTCAGGAGAAGGGCATGGGCGCGATTTACATCATGTGGCTGCGCGAGCTGAAACGGTATTTCCGGTCGAAGGCGCAGATCATCGTGTCACTGGGGCAGCCGACGCTGTATTTGCTGGCGCTGGGGTTTGGGTTTGGGCCGGTGTTTGCGAAGGCGGGAGCCGGCAATTACATCCAGTTCATGGCGCCGGGCGTGATTGGGATGACCGTGCTGTTCAGTTCAATTTTTTCCGGGATGGCGATGCTTTGGGACCGGCAGTTTGGGTTCCTGAAGGAAACGCTGGTGGCGCCGGTGCCGCGGTTCAACATTATTCTGGGGCGGACGCTGGGCGGGGCGACAGTCGCGATGCTGCAGGGGCTGCTGATGCTGGTGGTGTGCCTGATTGCGGGGTTTCGGCCGGTTTATGGGCACGCACCTGGGGCGCCGCCGACTTATCACTGGGTAGCGATTCCAGCGTCGCTGATCTTTGTGGCGATGATCGCCCTGGTGTTCGCAGCGCTGGGCGCGTCGATTGGATCGTCGATCAAGGACATGCAGGGCTTCCAGATGCTGATGAATTTTCTGGTTATGCCCTTGTTCTTTTTGTCCGGAGCGCTTTATCCGCTGAAGAACCTGGGACCGGTGATGACCTGGATCACGCGGTTCGATCCGTTGTCCTATGGCATTGACGGGCTGCGGGGGATGCTGATCGGCAACTGGCAGTTCGCCTTCACCTGGCAGTTTAATTTCGTTCTGGACTTCGGGCTCCTGGCGGTGCTGGCGATGGTCTTTCTGAGCACGAGCGCATGGCTGTTTTCGAGAATTGAAGTCTGATCTGGCCGAGGAAAACGAACGATGCAGGCAATCGATCGGGTTTTCGGGGTTCTCCTGGCGGTCGGGGCCATCCTGCACGGGATCGGTACGTGGGCGGCATTTCACGCACAGCCGGTCTCTCTGCTGTGGGCGTGGTCCGCGTCGTTTGCGGTGCTGCTGCTGGCGGCGATCAACCTGCTGCGAACGGCGCGCCCCGGGGATGCGGCGCTGGCATGGATCTGTTTCGCCGGATGCGCGACGTGGATCGGGTTCTGCTTGTGGCTAGGGGCTCTGATACACAATTTTCTGGATTTCCGGCCGCTCACCCACATCATTTTGGCGACAGCTTTGGCGGTTTTCAGCGTGCGGGCCGCGACCCGGAGGCCGCGCCAGGCCTGATGCCAGGATGGGTACCCAGGTGCGTGCAACCCCCCACCGGAATCCTGCTTCTGGTAACGTGAAAGACAAGCAATGATCTATCTCGTTTCCCTTGCAGCATTTCTATTTTTCCAGGATGCGAATCCGGTTGCGCCGCCCCCGGTGAACAATGGGAGCGCGATCCTGGAGATGATCCAGAACAGCGGCCCCATCGCGATGACGGTGCTGGGCGTCCTGCTGGTCGGGAGCCTGTTTTCATGGGCGATTATTCTGGGCAAGTGGGCAAGCTTCCGGCGAGCCCGAGGCCAGAGCCGCCGCTTTCTGCGGGCCTTCCGCAAGGCGACTCGCCTGCAGGAAATTGCCGCGGTGAGCGAGCAATTCAAGCCCAGCCCTCTGGTGAACGTCTTCGACGAGGTCTATGAGACGTATCGCCGACAAACGGGCGGTTTTGGACCCCCGCGCCACATTACGGCACTGGAGCGCGCTGCGCAGACTGCGTCGAGCGAGACCCTGACGGCCATGGAACAGCGGCTGACGTGGCTGGCCAGCATTGGCTCGATCTCCCCGTTCGTGGGGCTGTTCGGCACGATCATGGGGATCGTGGATGCGTTCCACGGACTGGGCATGGAAGGCACGGCAACCCTGCGGGCGGTGGCTCCGGGCGTTTCCGAGGCGCTGATCACAACCGCGGCCGGACTGCTGGTGGCGATTCCGGCGGTGATTGCCTACAACCAGTTCACGGCGAGCTGCCGCGACTTTGCGGCGCGGATGGACGACTTTGCGCGCGAGCTGCTGAACAGCATGGAAGAGGCGGCACTGGCGCCGGGACAGGATCCGGGGGAGGCCGGCCGTGGCCTTCACAAGTAGAGGCGGCCATACCCAGACGGCGCTGGCGGAGATCAACATCACGCCGCTGGTGGACGTGGTGCTGGTCCTGCTGGTGATCTTTATGCTGACGGCGCCGGTGCTGCAGTCCGGCATTCAGGTGAACGTGCCGAAGACGAAGACGGTGCGGGAGATCACCGAACAGCGCACCGTGGTGACCATCAACAAAGACAACGAAGTCTTTTTGAATGACAAGCCGGTGAACCTGAACGATCTGCCGAACATCCTGCGTTCGCAGAATACCGACACCACGAAGCAGGTGATCTACCTCCGCGCGGACGAGAAGGTCTCGTTCGGCGCGTTTGCTTCGGTGATGGATGCGGTAAAGATGTCAGGGATCACGAACGTGAGCATCGTGACCCAGCCGGCTGAGAGTACACCGGCTAAGCCTTAAACGCAGGCCAACTGCTTCGGATTCCCTTCCCTGACAAATCCTCTGCTCTCTAACTCTGCGGGCCGGTGAGCATAAGCAAAAAGTCGTACCAGAACTGGACGCCTTTCCAGTAGGACTCTACGGGCAGGCGCTCGTCGCGGCCGTGAGCGCGGACATCGTTCGTCTCGAGTTGAATCGCCGACCAGTCATAAGAGGGAATGCCAGCGGCATTGGTATAGATGCTGTCGGAAGCGCCGTCCGCCATATCGGCGATGACCGGGGTGCCGGGCCAGTAGATGGCAACCATCTTCTCGAGTGGCTCCATCACCTCAGGCTTCAGAGCGACGGGGGGCAAAGCTTTCGCGTTTGGCGCTTCAGGGTGGATGTTGCCGGCGCTGTCGACATAGTTGACCGTGATTTTCGGATCGTCGACGACGCGGATGAGGTCCTGGCGAACCTCTTCGCGAGAGTGTCCGGGAAGGATGCGGCAGTTCACGTTGGCCTGCGCCATCCCCGGCAAAGCGTTATTGGCGTGACCGGCGAGAAGGCGGGTAGCCACGCAGGTGGTCCGCATGGTGGCATTCCACTCCGGCGTTTCGGAGAGGCGCGCAATGGCGGCGGTATCGGGCGGCGTCGCCAGCACGGCCCTCATGTCCGC
>JBAUZR010000318.1:0-17353 GCA_049585375.1 Acidobacteriaceae bacterium | reverse complement strand
CGTCGAGGGTGACGACGCCGGAGGGAATCGTTTCCAAAAGGGTTTCCAGCTCGTTGCGCCGCGATTCGATCGCAAGGTTGGCGGCGGAGAGGTCACGGGCGGAGGATTCCGCGAGCAGGCGGCTCTGCTCCAGATCGGCGGCCATGTGGTTGAAGGAGCGGACCAGCTCGCCCATCTCCGCGGTGGCCTGCACGGTGACGCGGTGGCGATAGTCGCCCCTGCCAATGACGTCCATGGCATCGGCCAGCGCTTCAAGGGGACCGGTCATCTGGCGTGAGACGTAGAGCGCCAGCCAGCTGCTGGCGAAGAACACCAGAGCCGTGAGCATCAGGAGCAGCAGGAAATACGTGGTGCGAATGATCCGCCGCTGATGGTAGAGCGCCCAGTACTGGCTGGTACCGCTGCTCAGGTCGGCCATGATGGAGTTCAGGCCGGCGGGCATGGGCAGCCCGACAACGATGACGCCGCCCGCGGGCAGGCTGGCCGCGCCCAAAGCATACTCGGTAGTCCCGGCCACCAACATAGGCTCGTCGGAGCGCTGCGCGGCCTTCAGGATGGCAGGCTCTGTCGGTGCGCTGGCGGGAACGGTTTCCACATCGTCCGGGGCCAGCAGGGAATGGATCTGGAGCGGGCCTGTGGCCTGCGGGACTTCATAAGAGGCAAAGGGAGCCGAATCCTGATACAGGATGGCGAAACCGCCCTGCAGAGTGATCTGATGGCTGCGCATCTCGTCCAGAATCCCCTGTCGATTGCCGTGCTGCAGGGCCGACGAGAGCTCCTGGGAGCCCGCGATGCTTTCCGCCTCCGCACGTGCATTGAGAGTGGAATAGTGGGAGAGCACCATGGCGATCTCGGTGGAGTCGGCTCGCACCTCCATCGCCGGGGTAGAAAACCATCTGTCAAGTGAGCGATTTAGCAAAAGAAAGCTAAATAAAAACATGAAAAGCGCCGGAACAAACGAAAGCAGCAGCGCGCCAATAAACATCCGCGTGCGCAATCGGGCTCCGAGAACCTGACTGCGCTGCTCTGCCAGAAGCTTGATGAGGTTCCTCAGCAGCAGCACCAGGACGGTGACGAAAAGAAGAAAGACCAGGACTGAAAGCGAAGTGAGGAGGAAGATCTGCGCTGTGGTGTGCGGGTTGAGCTGGCGGAGGTTGAAGGCATTGAGTCCCACCAGCAGAAGCAGCAGTACGAAGACCGCCACTGCCAGCAGGATCAGCGTGGTTCGCCGATTACGCACTTCGACCAAATGAATCCGCCCCTGGGGATACGGGACGATTATAGGCCGGATGATGCACTAAAATGCTGTTTCTGAAAGCGAAAGAGGTTTCGGGGCCTCAGCCGCCGGTCAGCCCAATCTCCCCGAAGAAACGAGTATCGATTTCTGCCATGAAAGTGACCCACATCCCCCTGCGCCTGGCCGCCGCGGCCCTGGTGAGCACGTTCATCGTCACGGGGTGCAGCAAGAGCGCGCCCCCCGCCAACAGTCAAAGCCCCACACCAGCAGCTCAGCAGCCCGCGGCCGCGAACAATCCGCCGGCGCCTCCTCCGGACAACACGACACCAGCACCAGCTCCGGGCCAACCCTCTTCTGCCCCTGCTGAGCCCGCAACCCCACCGCCAGCGGCACGTATCACGATCCCGGCGGGGACCCGGCTGCGCGTGCGCCTGGATGAAGACCTCGGCTCGAAGATCAGCCAGCCGGGCCAGAGCTTCGACGCCACCGTGGCGGACGACGTGGTCGTCGATGGGCAGACAGTGATTCCCCGCGGCGCGCGCGCCGAAGGCGTCGTGATTGACGCGAAGTCGCTGGGCCACTTCAAAGGAGGAGCACTGCTGGAGCTGCGTCTGGAGCGTGTCAGAACGCGGTGGGGCAGCTATCCGGTGGCCACCAGCACCATGGAACGCGCAGAGAAGGGCAAGGGCAGGCGGACCGCCCTGTTCGCGGGGGGCGGCGGTGCCTTTGGGGCGATTGTTGGCGGGCTCGCGGGCGGCGGCAAGGGCGCCCTGATCGGCGGACTGGCCGGAGCCGGAGCCGGGTCGGCCGGCAGCGCCATGACCGGGAACAAGGAGATCTTCCTTCCCACGGAAACGCTGCTCACCTTTCGGATCGAGCATTCGGTGCACATCACGGTGCAGTAGACACCTGAAGAGCATCCGGGGCGCAGGCTGCGAGGCTGCGCCCCTTCTCTCTGCTCAGGCCAGCAGATCGCGGACCGGCTTCCAGGGCCTCTTTTGGGAAACGGCGACTGGTTCGCAGGTCAGCGTGCCGTCGTAGGTGTTCACGCCGTCGCGGATTCCGTCGTCTTCCTGGATGGCCTTCTTCGCTCCCTGGCGGGCAAGGCGCAGCACGTAGGGGAAGGTGGCGTTGGTCAGCGCCAGAGTCGAGGTATTGGGCACCGCCGCGGGCATATTGGTCACGCAGTAGTGGACGACGCCATTGACCTCGTAGGCTGGATCGCTGTGGGTGGTGGGGCGGGCGGTTTCCACGCAGCCGCCCTGATCGATGGCCACGTCGACGATGACCGCGCCCTTCTTCATCTTCATGACCATCTCGCGGGTCACGATCTTGGGCGCAGCGGCGCCGGGAATCAGAACCCCGCCAATCACCAGATCCGCCTCCTGCACTGCCCGCGAGACGTTCCAGGAGTTGGACGCGAGGGTGAAGAGACGGCCGTTGAAAATGTCGTCCAGCTCACGGAGACGGTTCAGGTTCAGGTCCACCAGCGTGACGCGCGCGCCCATGCCTATGGCGATCTTGGCCGCATTGGTTCCCACGATGCCACCACCGATGATGCAGACGCGGGCTGGGGGCACACCGGGAACTCCGCCGAGCAGCACCCCCCGGCCGCCCTTTTCCTTCTCCAGATAGGCCGCGCCCACCTGCACCGCCATGCGGCCGGCGACTTCGGACATGGGCGTGAGCAGCGGGAGAGTGCCGGCGCGATCGCGGATGGTCTCATAAGCGATGCCGGTGACCTTTTTCTGCAGCAGCTTCTCGGTCAGGTCGGGAACCGGGGCGAGGTGCAGGTAGGTGAAGAGTGCCAGGCCTTCGCGGAAGAACCCATACTCTTTCTCGATGGGCTCTTTGACCTTGACGACCAGGTCCGCGTTGCCCCACACGTTGTGGGCAGAGCCGACGATTTCCGCTCCCGCGGACTGGTACTCGTCGTCGGTTAAGGCGGAGAGCTCGCCGGCATGGGTTTCCACCAGCACCTTGTGTCCGGCTTCGGTCAGAGCTTTGACACCTGCCGGGGTAATCCCCACACGGCTCTCGTGATCTTTTACTTCCTTCGGAACACCAATAATCATCCTGGCTGCAGCCCCCAGTTTGTGGGAAGGTCAGATGCGAACTCTACATCCTATCGCACAGCAGCCGCCGCAGCTCTCGGGCGAGGGCCCCCGGGGTCACCGGCTTGCACAGGAAAACGGTCATCGGATCGGCCACGCCTTCGATCAAATTTCCGCTGACGACAATGGCAGGAAGGTTCGGCTTCATGCTCCGCACGCGCGCAATGAGCCGTTGGCCGCCCATGCCGGGCATTTTGGCATCGGTAACGATGGCGTCCAGGGTCTCGAGATGTTTCCTCGCCGATTCCAGTCCCGCGGAGCCATTTTCGCAGGCGATCACGTGATAACCGGCGGCCTGCAGCACTTTGGTGAACAAAAGACGAACCGCTCGATCGTCCTCGACGACGAGGATCGTCGCGGCGGGAGCCTGGGGGTCCGGCTTTTTCTCGCGCGAGCTCAGGGGAGATTCCCTCTGCAGGACGGGCCGTTGTGTGGATGGCAGATCTGGCCCAATAACCAGTGCAACCCCAGCGATGGATGAACGTATCACGGCTGGAGACGACGGACAATGGCGCATTGTGCGCAATGCCCCTACGTCTGAAATTTACAACCAGCCCCGGGCCCGCGCCAGGCGGGCGGCTTCCACGCGGTTGGATGCGCCCAGCTTGCTGATCGCCTCGGAGAGATAATTGCGAATAGTGCCCTCGGAAAGGTGCAGTTCTTCCGCGATCTCGCCACTCGACTTCCCTTCCCCGGCGCGCCACAAAATCTGCCGCTCGCGCTCCGTCAAAGGGTCGGGGCCGCTGTCCCAGGCTTCCAGCGCCAGGTCGGGATCGACCACCCGCAGCCCCTGGTGGACGCGCCGCACTGCTTCGGCCAACTCGGCCGAGGGGCGGTCCTTCAGCAGATAGCCTTTCGCGCCCGCATCCAGTGCGCGGCGCAGATATCCCGGCCGCGCGAAGGTAGTGAGGATGATGACCCTCGTCTGCGGATGCCGTTCGCGCACCTCTGCTGCCAGGGTCAGTCCGGTCATCTCCGGCATCTCGATGTCGGTAACGAGGACCTCGGGCTTGTGCCTGCCGACCAGCGCCAGAGCTTCGCGGCCATTGGCGGCGCGGGCGCAGACAGCGATGTCCGGCTCGGTCTCCAGCAACGCAGCCAGCGCCCCGAGCACCATAGCCTGGTCTTCGGCGACGATGACCTGAATCTTCTTCATGGGCGGACGGCCTGGGGTGGAATCTCGACCTGCAGGCGGGTTCCCTGCCGGGAATCGATGTGGAGCCTTCCGCCGATGGACTCCACGCGCTCACGCATGCCGCGCAGTCCATTGCCTTCGGCGCGAATCCCGCCGCGACCGTCATCCTCCACCACGAGCGCTGTGCCGTGGCCATTGGACTGAAAATCCAGGCGGCAATGGCTGGCCTGCGCGTGGCGCACGATGTTGGTCACGGCTTCGCGGACGATCAGCGACAGAACCGTTTCTTCCGCCGGGGCAAACAGCGGCGGTTTCTCTTCGCATTGAAGGGTGACACCCGCGGCGTCGAGAATTCTGCGGGCCCGATCGATCTCCGCCGCCAGCCCTTCCGAGCGGTAACCACGAATGGCCTCGCGCACTTCTCCCAGAGCCTTGCGAGCGATCTGCTCCACTTCGCCGATCTCGGCGCGAGCGCGGTCGAGGTCGCGGTCCATCACTTTGCCGGCCAGCTCCGATTTCAGAACCACTACGGAAAGCGTATGCCCCAGCACATCGTGCAGGTCGCGGGCGATGCGTTCTCGCTCAGCGAGCTTGGCCAGATGGGCAATCTGCTCATGCGCCAGATTCAATTGCTTGTTGGCGCGCATGCGCTGCGCCGCCACCAGATTGCCCGCCCCAACGGCAATGGCGATGAAGACGCAGAAGACCCACGACCATGGGCTCAGATGCAGCCACCAGCCTTCCAGCATCATGCTCGCCGAGACGAAGATGAAAGTCCCGACGGAAAAGGCAATCGATTCGGTCACGAAGGGCACAAACGCGGCCACGTAAATGAACATGCCGCAGGCGCCGGCGTTATAGGGGTAATACGCCAGGCCCAGCGCCGCCATCGCTCCGAGCATCGCGAGCTGAGTGCGCCGCGACCGGGAGTAGACCATGGTGACGTAGACGGCAATGAAAAGGGAAAACGCAATGCCGAATGCGGTCCACGACTTCGCGCTGTGCTCCTGGATCGGCTGGATGAGGAAGAATACCGAGTAGACGAGCCAGATCAATTCAAAGGCTCGACCGCCCCACCCGGCGTTCTGCCGGATCAGGCCGCCGCGGATGCGCATCTCAGACGTCCCCAGCTCCTCGAGCAGAGAGTGCGCCACCGAAGGCGCGCATGCCTGCAGCGGTCTCGAATTGCGCTCGCCTTCCTTCACGCCTTTGCCTCAATGCGCTGAAAGAGGATCCAGGCCACTCCCAGCATCAACAGGGTAAATCCTGACAGCGCCTCCCAGTGGACCAGCATGCTGCCGCCGCGGGCGTACCCGAAGACGTGCAGGGCCAGCTGCGCGAGATGGTAGGTCGGCAGCCCCGGTGCAATCACCTGCAGCCAGTGGGGCAGCACGCTCACCGGCATCCAGAAGCCGGACGCAAAAGACATGGGCAGATAGATGAGATTGATGATGCCTGGTCCGGCATTCGGGGGCACCAGCAGAGCAATCAGGAGTCCCATAGCGGTGAACGGGATGGACCCGGCGAGAACGATACCGGCCAGCTTCAGTGCCTCCGCGGCGGTCAGCGTGACCCCACCCACGGTGATTCCGAGAATCACCATCGTCGCCACAATCACGAGCGCAAAGGCCGCGCAGCTGAGGACCTTGGCTCCGAGATAGGCGAATCGCGGCATGGGACTCGCCTGTTTCACCTCGAACCAGCCCTGCGCCCGCTCCAGCGCAATTCCCATCCCGATGCCGAACAGGCACGCGGACACCACGCCCATGCAGCTGTAGCTGGGCATGAGATAGCGGGCGTACATTCCGTGACGGTTCGAGGTGCCGAAGAGCAAATAAAACATCAGCGGAAAGCCGATGACGGAGAGCGAGAAGGCCTTCGTCCGCAGCATTCGGACAAACTCATACTGCGTCTCTTTGCGAAAGACCCGGGCGTAATAGCCGGCTCCGAGCGTCTGTGGGGCGATGGCGATAGTTTGTGCGGACATGGGACTTCTCCTCTGCTGCAGGTCAGTTGGTTGGCGAGGCGTTGCTGGTGAGCGCCAGGAAAGCATCTTCTAAAGCGGCGGCGGATATCTCCAGCCCGTGCAGGCTTTCATCGCGCAGCAGCATCTCCCGAATTACCCGCTCCGGATGCTCGGCCAGGATGACGACCGCCTCGCGGTCCTGCTGCACCTCAGAAACCGACGGCAGCGTCTGCAGGAATTTCGCATCAAGCCGCGTGATACAGCGGATCCGCCGGCCGGAGACGCGATGCTTGATCTCCGCCGACGTGCCTTCGCAGAGCAGCCTGCCCTTGTTGATGACGACGATCCGGCTGGCCAGCATGTCGGCCTCTTCCAGATAGTGGGTGGTCAGCAGCACGGTCTTGCCCGCCGCGGAGAGCGCCCGGACCTGGTCCCACAAGGCACGCCGGGATTCGATATCCATGCCTACGGTCGGCTCGTCGAGGAAGATGAGGTCGGGATTGCCGCAGAGGGCCAGCCCGAAAAGCGTCCGCTGCTTCTGGCCGCCGGAGAGCTTGCCGAACATCTGGTTGGCCACCGACTCGAGGCGCGCGGTGCGGACCACCTCCTCGGTGCTGAGGGGGTGAGGGTAGTAGCTGCGAAAGAGGTCGATGTGCTCACGAACGCGCATCATCTCCGGCACACGGCTGACCTGCAGCATGGCGCCGATGCGGGTACGGGCGTCGGCGTCGCGGGGATCGCGGCCGAGGACGCGCACGCTGCCGGAATCGGGGCCGATCAGCCCCAGCAACAGCCGAATCGCGGTGGTTTTGCCGGCGCCGTTCGGACCGAGCAACGCGACCACTTCCCCGGCGTGAAGCGTCAGCGAGAAGCGATCGAGAGCGGTGATCGCGCCGTAGCGCTTCGTGACCGAGTGCAGTTTCGCCACGGGACGCGCCTGCTCGGGAAGGGCGGGCGACGCCGCGGTAAGGCTCTCAGGAAAGAATGCGGCGGTAGCGGACATCGATTGTCTCCTGCCGCGCGAACTTTGGCGGCAAAGACAGAATCACGCAACCGGGACCTGCGCCCCAGTGGAGTTTGTCAGAAAAGCGAGGTGACAGTTGTCATTCGGGGTCAGCACCCGGGACGGCTAGTGCAGTTTCTCAGGCGCGTTGCGTCCGAAGCGCGCATCGATTGGCTGACGACCGGCAAAGCCATCCTCGATGCGGTGCCACCAGGCGATGCGCGGTTCGCCTCGCTTCCAGCACAGGAGCACCGTTTCGCCTTCCAGCAGACACGGAAAATCCAGCAGGCCGGTGTCCAGGTCCTTGACCTGCACGCCGCTGTCATGGATTTCCTCGATAGCGTCCTTCGCTCGCTCAACCAGGGCTTCCAGAGTGAGCCTGCGCTTTTGCGCCGCGCCGATATCGACATGCAACCCACCGCTGCTGAGGATGCGCCGGGCCAGAGCGCCCGCCTCTTCCTGTAAGCCCTCCGCGGCCTGTTTCGCCTCCATAGCGCGGTTGAGCAGGGACTCGATTACCGGCAATAACGTCTGGGCTTCGTCGAGAGTGAAAGTCTTCACGCGCGAATCTCAAGCATGCGGTCCAGCGCAACGCGCGCCCAGCGCTTCACGTCTTCCCGCACCTGGATTCGATTCACCACGCGCCCTTCAATGAGATTCTCCAGCGCCCAGGCCAGATGCTGAGGGCTGATGCGATACATGGTCGTGCAGAGGCAACCGGTGTCGTCCAGGGTGACGATGGTCTTGCCGAGGGGAGCGAACCGCTGTGCCAGGCGATGCACCAGGTGGATCTCCGTTCCGATGGCAAAGTGGCTCCCGACCGGCGCGTCTTCGACGATTTTGATCAGCCGCTCCGTCGAGCCCAGGGCGTCGGCCTTCTCGCAGACCTCCAGACGGCACTCGGGGTGGACGATGACCTGGATGCCAGGATACTTCGCGCGCACCTTATCGACGTGCTCCGGGAGGAAGCGCTGGTGGACCGAGCAGTGGCCCTTCCACAGAATCACTCGCGCTCTTTGGAACTGCTCCGGACTGAGACCGCCGTTCAGCTGCCAGGGATCGTAGACGACCATATCGTTCAGCGGAATGCCCATCGTATGGCCGGTATTCCGACCCAGATGCTGATCGGGCAAAAAGAGAATCTTCTTCGCCCGCGCAAAGGCCCAATCAAAGGCCGCGCGCGCATTGGATG
This sequence comes from Acidobacteriaceae bacterium, assembly GCA_049585375.1. Classification (GTDB taxonomy): domain Bacteria; phylum Acidobacteriota; class Terriglobia; order Terriglobales; family Acidobacteriaceae; genus Palsa-343. The sequence continues at coordinate 8,706 of JBAUZR010000318.1, read as the reverse complement.
AGGTGCAGACCAGGCCGCCGCGTTCGCCGCAGAACGCCTTGATGGCAGCCGAGGAGTTCATGTAGGTCAGCGGGATAATGTCTTCGGCGGCAACGCCGGACCGCAACAGGGTTTCCCAGCATGTCTCCACCTGGCCGATTTCGGCCATATCGGCCATCGAACAGCCGGCATGCAGATCGGGCAGAATCACCTGCTGTCCGTCGTGCCCCAGTACATCGGCGGTCTCCGCCATGAAGTGCACGCCGCAAAAAACGATGTACCGCGCGTCGGTCTCGGCAGCCACTTTGGAAAGCTTGTACGAGTCACCGGTGAAGTCGGCGAAGCGGATCACTTCGTCGCGCTGATAGTGGTGGCCGAGGAGAATGGTGGTCGTGCCCAGGGCGCGGCGCGCCGATGCAATACGCGCGTCCATGGTGTGGTCCGGCAGAACGAGGTAGTTGTCCAGGGAACAACTGTCGGGTTCAACAGGCACGGGATCAAGAACTGCGTCTTCCAATACGCTCAAAATACGCCGCCTTCAGTCCGTTTCGGCCTTGCCTGTGGGGCTCAGACCAATCTGGACGGGGATGTTGAAAGCCAAAATCAAACCGGGCTGCAGTCGGCTCGCTGCGGTCGCTTTTGAAAGCGTCCACCCAGCCAACGGGGATGTTGCAGCCTCTGCTTCTTTAGACGTCCCGATGCGGAAACGGGTCGCAAAAACGCCGGTTACCGACGGCTCGTCGTTGCTCTATTTTACTGCATGAGCGCGCCGCTGATGCGCGCAGCGGCAATGGGTTGCCGAGTTGGCGCCTGCTGATTCCGGGTCATACCCGAGGACTCCGTGCCGCTTCGGGGCGTGCGGGATCAGACTGCCCCGGTGCAGACCACACCGAGAAAACGTTCGCCCGGCCGAAACAAGAGACTGGGGCAGATCAGTTTCCTGGTCTGCTCCTGTGCGTCTGTTCCCGCGCCTCCTGGCGATACAACGCTCGCGATCGGCGGATCTTTAAATCCAACGAGGTCGGCAATCCACCGGTTTCTGCCTTCCTTGTGACCCCCCAATCGCGGCAGGTATCATGAGCTATTCATGCATTTCGGCGACTACACCTTCATCTTCCTGCTGGCGCTTGTGCTGTTCGGGCCAAAAAAGCTGCCGGAGATCGGAAGACAGCTGGGCAAGCTTCTCGCCGAGTTTCGTCGCGCCAGCAACGAGTTTAAGTTTCAGATTCAGGAAGAGTTGCGAAACATGGAAGACGAGGAGCGCCGCAAGAAGGCCGCGGAGGCGGAGGCGGCCCGGGCAGCACTCCCAGCTGTTGAGACGCCTCCGGCTGAGGCCGCGCTCCCCGCGAGCACCGGGCCGACCATCCTGCCTCCGTCAACGGGCGCCCCGGTAAGTACGTCAAAGCCTTTTGCCGCTCCGGCCACGGTTGAACCAGCCGACATGGAACCTGTCGACGCAGAAGTTCATGTCGATCCCCCGCTGCCGACCGAGGCCAGCGCCGCACCGGTGCCGGCCGCTGCCGAATTCCAGAACGCGCTCGATCCGCCGGCCCACATGGATCTGGCTGCGCCGGATCCGGGCGAATCGGAGAACGGCATCCATCCGCGCCCTCAGGAAGCGGCCGCTCACAATGACTGATCTCGTCGATCGCGCGCGCGCCGCCGTAACGGAGCGCGCTGAACTGCCCGGCATGAGCCTCCTCGAACACCTCGAGGAGCTGCGCAAGCGCGTCATCCGCGCGGCCATTTATCTCATCGCTGCCTTCTTTCTCTGCTGGGGATTTCACGAACGCATTTACGGATTCATGGAGAGACCGGTGAAGTTCGCGCTGGCACAGCATCATCTGTCCACGCAGCTGAACTACCTGAACCCCATGGATCCTTTCAACATGTACCTGAAGATCACCTTCCTGGCCGGCTGTGTTCTTGCCTGCCCGTTCGTGCTGTATGAAGTGTGGCTCTTCATCTCCCCGGGCCTCTATCAGAACGAGAGGCGCTACGTAATTCCATTCATGACGGCGACCATTCTGCTCTTCCTCGCCGGCGCCTTCTTCGGTTATCGCTGGGTCTATCCTGGATCGCTCGACTTTCTCCTCAGCTTCAACAAGGATTTTCATCCTGTCATTGAGATCAATGAGTACACCGATCTGTTTCTGACGGTGATTCTGGGCCTTGGTGTCACCTTTGAGCTGCCGATCCTGGTCATGTTTCTTTCGCTCTTCGGCATCGTCTCGCCGAAGTTCCTGTGGAAGAACCTGCGTTACGCGATCCTGATCATCTTCATCATTGCCGCCATCATCACCCCTACGCCCGACGTGCTGACCATGTGCGTCTTTGCCACGCCCATGCTGACGCTTTATCTCATCAGCATCGGCGTCTCCTGGTTCGTGCACCCGGCCCAGCGCAAAAAGCGATCCGCAAAGGCAAACTCGTGAGAAGAATCGCTCTCCTTCAACTCCTGACTCTTGCGGTTGTCGTAACCGCGGCGCGTGCCGAACCTTTGCCGCAGTTCGACGGCGCACGCGCGCTGGCGTACACCCGTCAATATGTGGACGCCACTGGCCCTCGCTGGATCGGCAGCCCCGGTCACGCCAAAGCTGAGGCGTTCCTGAAAGAGCAGTTTCGTCACGACCAGCTGGAAGAAGACACGTTCACGACGAACACGCCGGCGGGTCCGATGACCATGCACAACTTCATCGTGAAATTCCCGGGCAGGAAGGACGGCATCATCGTTCTGGCGACGCATTACGAGACGAATTACCCGCTGCGCAACATCCACTATGTTGGCGCGAACGACGGCGGCTCCACGACCGGCCTGCTGATCGAGATGGCGAACTACTTCCGTGGGCATACTCTCGACGGTTACAGCGTCTGGCTGGTCTTCACGGATGGCGAAGAGGCCATCAAAAGCTGGAGCGACAGCGATTCCGTCTACGGCAGCAAGCATCTGGCCGCCAAATGGGCTGCTGACGGCACGCTGAAGAAGATCAAGGCGTTCATCCTGGCCGATATGCTGGGCGATAAGGACCTGGATGTGCAGCGCGATCTGAACTCCACGCCCTGGCTCGAAGACCTCGTCTACAAGGCTGCCAGTCAGTATGGGTGGCAATCTTTCTTCTTCCAGCGCTCGACCTATGATGAGGACGATCACATTCCTTTCGTCCACCGCGGCGTTCCCTGCGCGGACCTCATCGACCTGGACTATGGCTACAACAACGCCTATTGGCATACCGCCCAGGACACGCTGGACAAGATCAGCGCGCAGAGCCTGACCATCGCCGGCGACACGATTCTCGAGACGATTCATTTGCTCGACCAGCGGTAGGCGCGCGATGCCCCAGCCCTGGCTTCCCTTCACCATCCTGATCGTTGCGCTGCTGTTCGTGGATCTGGTTCTGCTGCAACGCCCGGGACGCCGAGTCTCCGCACGCACCGCCTGGATCTGGACAGTCGTTCTCGCGCTCATCGCAGGCGGCTATGCCCTGTTCATTGCCGCGACAACCGGCAAGCAGCCTGCGCTGGAGTTCGTCACCGGCTACGTGATCGAGGGGTCGCTCAGCATCGACAACCTGTTCGTCTTCCTGCTGCTCTTCCGGTCGCTCCAGCTTGGGGAGAAGCAGCAGCGGCGGGTGCTCCTGTGGGGCGTTCTGGGAGCCATTCTCTTTCGCGGCCTGCTCATTCTGGCCGGGACCGCTCTGCTGGAGCGCTTCGCCTGGGTGCAATATGCCTTCGGGGCGATTCTCGCTATCGCAGCCGTTCGCCTGATCCTGGCCAAACCGGGCGCCACTGCTGTCCGCGGACCGGTGCGCTGGGTACGGGACTGCTGCCTGCGCTGGTCTGACGCCAGTCGCCTGGCGCTGCGATCTCTGCTGCTCGTGATCCTCGCCGTCGAGATCACGGACATCCTCTTCGCGCTGGACTCGATCCCTGCCGTATTGGCTGTCACTCGCGATCCCTGGATCGCTTTCACTTCGAACATTTTCGCAGTGCTGGGTTTGCGATCACTCTATTTCGCGCTGGCCTCGATGCTCGACCGTTTCCACCTGCTCCACTACGGTCTTGCCTGCATTCTCGGGTTCGTGGCCTTCAAGATGCTGGCTGCGCATTGGATCGCCGTGCCCGTGCTTTGGTCTCTCGCCATCATTGTCGGCATCCTGATTGTCTTTGCAATTGCCAGCCGGTTCGCTCCTGCACCCGTACCCGCTGTGGACAGGAATTGATCTGTTGCCGGGCGTTCACCCGGCCGCGCTATATTGGCTCCAATGAGTCACGAGGAGGACGAACATGAAGGTGGGCATACTCGGTTCCGGTACCGTTGGGCAAGCACTTGCGGCAGGATTTCTGCAGCACGGCCATGAAGTGATGATCGGCACTCGCGAACCGGCAAAGCTGGCGGAGTGGACCCAAAAGCATCCTGGAGCGCGGGTGGGTGAATCACGCGAGACCGTTGCGTTCGGGGAAATCGTCGTGCTTGCGGTGAAGGGTACAGCAGCTGCAAAGGCGCTGGAGGCCGCAGGGCGCGAAAGTCTTACCGGCAAGACGGTCATCGACACATGCAACCCGATCGCCGACGCGCCGCCCGATCACGGCGTTCTGCCCTTCTTTACCGGCCCCAACGAATCCCTGATGGAACAGCTTCAGCGTGACTTTCCCGAAGCGCGCTTCGTGAAGGCGTTTAACTCGGTGGGCAGCCCGAATATGGTGAATCCACCTTTTGCGGAGCGGCCGACCATGTTCATCTGCGGCAACGATGAAGCGGCGAAGAAGAAGGTAGTCGCGATTCTCGATCAGTTCGGATGGGAGACGGCGGACATGGGCACCGCCGAGGCCGCGCGGGCCATTGAGCCGCTGTGCATGTTGTGGTGCATCCTCGGCTTCACCAAAAACGAGTGGACCCACGCATTTAAGCTCCTGCATCGATAACCGGCGGCGGGTTCTCAGAACTCTTCGAAGCTGATCTGGTCCCGGCGGATCACGGAGTGCCGGCTGAAACGGGTATCGTCGCGCTGCGGAAAATCGTTGCGGAAATGCGCGCCGCGGCTTTCTTTCCGTGCCAGAGCCGAGCGCAGGATCAGGTCGCCCACCGCCAGTAGATTCCGCAGCTCCAGGAGCGCCCGGCTGAATTGCCGCGGAATCTCACCGGTAAGACCGCGGACTTCGGCAAGCCCCGACTGCAGGCCTCCTTCGTCGCGCAGGAGCCCGGCCTTTTGCCACATCGACTGTTGCAGTTTCTGCTGCAATTCTGCGCAGACGCCGGCCGGCCCGGGCTGTGGGTGCGTTTCAGGGCTCTTTGCCGAGAGAAACTCTTCCCCGCTCATGGCCTCTGCGGCTCGTGCCCCGAAGACGAGCCCCTCCAGCAGCGAATTACTCGCCAGGCGATTCGCGCCATGCACGCCGGTACAGGCCACTTCCCCGGCTGCATACAGCCCCTTCAGGGAGGTCCGTCCGTGCACATCCGTACGCACGCCGCCCATGAGATAGTGCGCCGCCGGGCGTACCGGGATCAGATCGCGGCGAAGATCGAGACTGTGTCGCGCCAGGAATCCGGAAATGCCGGGAAATCGCGTGTGCGGATCGATCCCCGTCACATGCCGCATGTCCAGGTACACCGGCAGAGTCGCGCCCTGCGGTCCCATTCCCTCGCGCGTAATCGCACGTGCCACCACGTCGCGCGGCGCCAGTTCCAGCAGTGGATGGTAGCGCTCCATGAAGCGCTCCCCACGCGCGTTACGCAACCAGGCGCCCTCCCCTCGCAGAGCCTCCGACAGCAAAAAGCGCGGCACGCCCGGCAGGCTCAGAGCGGTGGGGTGGAACTGGTAGAACTCCATATCGGCAATCTCGGCGCCTGCACGATACGCCATCGCAATCCCGTCACCGGTGGCCACCGCGGGGTTGGTTGTGTCGCTGTAAACCTGCCCCGCTCCTCCGCTGGCCAGCAGCACCGCCCGCGCGCGAACATCGCTCACCACGCCTTCCCGATCGAGCAGCCGGACGCCAGTAACGGCCCCGTCCTCCATCACCAGGTCGACCGTCGTGGTCCACTCCAGCAGCGTGATCCGCTCCATGGCCCGGGCATGCCGCAGCAGGGACCGCCCGATCTCCGCTCCGGTGGCATCGCCGTGCGCATGCAGGATGCGGTTTCGGCTATGAGCGCCCTCCCGGGTCAGCATCAGCTTGCCGGCTTCGCGATCGAAATCTGTGCCCCAGCGCAGCAGCTCATCGACACGCGGCGGCCCTTCCTCCACCAGCACGCGGGCGGCTTCCCGGTCCACCAGGCCGTCACCGGCATTCACCGTATCTTCCAGGTGCAGGGACACGTCGTCCGGCCCGCTCATGGCGACGGCAATTCCGCCCTGGGCGTAATGCGTGTTCGATTCGCCCAGGGCTTCCTTCGTCACAACCAGCACGCGCGCACCCTCGTCGGCCAGGCCGATCGCCGCGCGCAGGCCCGCGATCCCGGCACCCACTACAAGAAAATCCGTTGACTGCAATTCAGGGCTCAATAGCCATAGGATTTCAGAGATTGCATTTTCGATTCAACTGAGGGGCCTTTATATACCAGCCAGAGCCTACGCAGGCTATGTCACCCTTCCGAAACGGGCGCTGCCCTGATAATGGCTCTATGTCGTTGCTGCCGGAGATTCCGCTGGCCATCACGCCCGCTTCGCCGCTCGAGTGGGACAAGTTTGTCATGTTCCTCGGCTCGTACGCGCAATCGGCGCTGGGCCGTGGCTGGATCGCCGCGCTGGTTCCCTCCTCTGACCGCGAGTGGATTCTGCGGCAGCAACGGAGGACCGGTGAGATGCGGCTTCTGGTGGCCGCCGGGATCATGCCGCAACTGCGATCCCTCTTTGACCCAACGGAGCTGCTGGCCAAGGCGCGCATCGAGGGCGTTGCGCTGGAATCCGAGGAGCTCCGCGCGGTAATTGCGCTTGTCGAAGAGATCACCGCCTGGACCGAAGTGATGCGCATTCCGCCGGAAAACACTCAGGGCCGGCTCCCGGAATTGACCGCGCTCGCCCAACCGCTGCTGGGGACGAGCCTGCGATCGCTGACGGAAGGCATGCGGGAGAAGATTCTGCCCGATGGCACGCTGGCTGACGATGCGTCGCCGGAATTGCGGCGGATCCGGCGCGAGATCGAGCGCCAGCAGCGCTCCATCGAAGAGAGCCTGCGGACTGCGCTGCGGCGATTCTCTGAAGGAGGCACCACGCAGGATGAACTGATCACGATCCGAGGCGAACGCTTTGTCATTCCCGTAAAGGCGGAATGGAAACGCCGGGTGCAGGGAGTAGTCCACGGCGCCAGCTCGAGCGGGCAGACCGTCTACGTGGAGCCTTTGGAGACGATCGAGCTGAACAATGATCTGGTGCGGCTGCTCGAAGAGGAGCAGGGAGAGATTCATCGCATCTTTCTGCACATGACGCGGCAGATCGCGCAGCACTCCGCGGCGATTCTGGCCGGAGCAACGATTCTGGCAGAGGTGGATACGCTGCAGGCTCGAGCCCGCTTCGCCCAGGAATACGAATGCACGCCGCCGCGCTTTGCTGAGGCGGCGCCCGAGTTCCGCCTGAAGAACGCAAGGCATCCGCTGCTGGAGCGACGCCTGCGGACGGAGTCGAAGTCGATCGTGCCGGTGAGTTTGGAGCTGGCCGGGGCGGATCGGCAGCTCATCATCAGCGGGCCTAACACCGGCGGCAAGACGGTGACGCTCAAGACGACGGGACTTCTGTCGATGATGGCGCAGGCGGGCGTGCCGGTTTCCGCTGACGAGCTGGTGACGCCGGTCTTCGACGCCTTCCTTGCCGACATCGGTGATGCGCAGTCAATCGAGCAGGATTTGTCCACGTTCTCCGCCCATGTGACCAATCTGAATCGCATCGCCGGGCTGGCAACAGCGCAGTCGCTGGTTTTGCTTGACGAGCTGGGATCGGCGACCGATCCCGAAGAGGGTGCGGCCCTGGCGGTTGCGGTGGCGGAGCATTTTCTGCGAGCAGGCGCGTGGTCCATCGTCTCCACCCACCTGACCGCGCTCAAGGTCTACGCCGAGAACACTCCGGGCGCCGTGAACGCGGCAGTAGGTTTCGACGAGAGGACGCTGGCGCCTACCTATGAATTGCGGCTCGGCGTCCCGGGCGCCTCTGCGGGGATCAACATCGCGCAGCGGCTGGGCCTGAGCCCGGGGATCATTCAGGCCGCTCAGGCACGGCTGAGCAGCCAGACCCAGGACATCGCGCGCTTTCTCGACAGCCTGCACGAGCAGCTGGCCGCGCTCGACCAGGAGCGCATCCGAGTACGGCGGCTTGAGCAGGAACTCGCACAGGAGCGCGCCCGGCTGGCCGCGGAGGGAATGAAAGAATGGCGCGCCAAGGTACGCGATCTGGAAACGCAGCTCCAGTCGCTGCTGAAGAGCTTCGAGTTCCAGGCTCGCGAGACCGTCAAGGCCATTGAGGATCGCGCTTCCCAACAGAAGCTCTCCAAAGAAGCCGAGCGTCGCATTGCCCGCCTGCGCCGCGAGTTTTCCGAAAGCTTCAACACCGCGGTAGTCGCCCAGCACACCGGCGCGGACCGCGGTGACCAGAACGCGCAGCCTCATATCGTCCGGCATGTGGCCGAGGGCGACACAGTGAAGCTGCGCACGCTGGGGAAAACCGCCATTGTGCGGCGGCAAATCGATGACAAGACCTTCGAGGTCGCGGTGGGCCCGATGAAGATGCGCATCGGTCG
>JBAUZR010000317.1:0-6775 GCA_049585375.1 Acidobacteriaceae bacterium | reverse complement strand
ACCAAGATCATGGAATTTATGTCCCAGGGTATTCCCGTCGTCGTCTCGCGCACCAAAATCGACAGCTACTACTTCGACGATGAGACCGTCCGCTTCTTTCCCTCCGGTGACAGCGCGGCCATGGCGGAAGCTATGTATGAAGTTGCGCAAAACCCACAGGTGCGGGAATCTCTGATCCGCCACGGTCTGGACTATGTAGAACTCAATGGCTGGAACCGAAGCAAACAGGAGTATTTCGACCTGATCGACGGTCTCTCCACCCAACAGTTCGGCGACTATGACCTTAAGCGGGGCCTTACACCGGTTGTTGAGCGCTAGTCCCCGCTTGTTCCCACAGCATTCCCCCAGAGACAATGCTTCTTAATACTCCTGTGCCCATCAGCTCTCCCGTGGAATTACTGTCTCCCAAGGTCTCGGTCACGGAGATCGATCCCTGGAAGGATCCCCGTTGGGAGGCGTTTGTCCTTCGCCATCCGGAGGCCACCGTCTACCACCATCCAGGCTGGCTGGGCGCTCTCCGGCGCGAATATCGGCAGACTGCCCTGTACCTGGCTTGTGAAGATCCGAGTGGAACGCTGCGGGGCATCTTTCCCCTGCTGTTTACGCGCGGGCTTCCTTTCATGGGCGGGCCTCTCACGGGTCCCCGGCTTTCTTCTCTGCCGCGTACACCTCTGGCCGGCCCGCTCGCCACCGATCCGGCGGCCCTCGATGCCATGATGCGTGAAGCCCTGCGCCGCGCCTCGGCTCCGCATCCCTTTCGCCTGCAGATCAAGTCGCAGGCTGAAGGTCTGGGCGAGGGCATCGATGCGATTGTCCGCAAGCCATGGCGGGAAAGCTACATCGTGAGCCTTCCCGGCAAACCCGGCGAGCTGTATCGCATCCCCGACAGCCAGAATCGATCCAGCATCAAGAGGGCAATCAACAAGGCCGTCGCCGGCGGTGTGCGCACCCGTCCGGCCGAAACCGAAGAGGAGCTGCGCGTCTGGTATCAGATGTATCTGGAGACCATGCGGCGCAATTTCGTCCCTGCCCGGCCGTGGCGCCTCTTTCTCGCCATGTGGGAGCTGATGCGGCCGCAGGGCCTGATGCGGCTGCTGCTTGCCGAACAACAGCACGCGTCCGGCACGCGCATGATCGGCGGTCACATCTTCCTGAGCTTCGGGGAGACGGTGACCTACGCATTCGGCGCCTCCCGCTCTGCCGACTTTGCTCTGCGACCCAACGACATCATCATGGGCCAGGCCATCAACGACGCCAGCCAGGCGGGGTTCCGGTTCTTCGATCTCGGTGAAGTGCCCGAAGGCGACGAGAACCTGGGGCGTTTCAAAAGTAAGTGGGGGGCGCAGCGGGTGCGCATGTACCGCTATTACTCCCCGGACTTCCCGGATGCGGATGAGCATGACTCCGAAGAATCGGAATCCTCTGTAAGTGTTCTGGCGAAAAAGATATGGTCCCGCCTGCCGCTGGCGGTGACATCGTGGCTCGGCGACCGCATTTACGCGTACATGTGATGTACGGACAGTGATCAGCATGAGTGGGGAGCAGGCGGTTCGGCTCACGTGCGGGCTGTCCGGCAGTTATCAGAAGATAGCCGAGCTGTCACAGGACGGTGAACCGGTCACCGCGTGGCTCACGCGCGATGCGCACGATTCGGGCTGGGACCGCTTTCTCGCGCAGACGCCGCTGGGACAGTTTCAGCAGTCAACCGCGTGGGCGAGGGCCAAGGCGTCTGAGGGGTGGCAGCCCCTGCGCGTCCTCATTCTCTCTGAAGACGCCATCGTCGCGGGATTTCAGATCATGGCTCGCCCTGCCTGGCGCGGCCGCGGGCGTATTGGATACATCAGCAAAGGCCCGGTGGTCGTTCCCGGGCGGTCCTGGGCCGCGGGCTGTACCGCCCGCCTGCTGCAACAGGTCGTCCGCCAGGAAAAGCTGAGCGCCCTCGTGGTCCAGCCGCCGGATCTCTGCCGGCAGATGCCCGACGCTCTGCAGGCCGGCGGATTCATGACGGATTGCCTCATGAAGGTCAATGACGCCACCTGGGTCATCGATCTCAGCGGAGATTTCGAAGCCGTGGAAGCCCAAATGGGGCGCACCACCCGCAACCTGGTGCGGCGCGCCGTTCGGACAGGCGTCACCATTCGCCTGGGCGGACGCGAAGACCTGGAGCGCTTCTTCGAGCTGATGCTCGCCACCTGTAGCCGCCAGCAAACCAGCCCCAATCCGGCCCGGCTCGCGGACCTGCTGGCTCTCTGGGATGCCGCCGCTCCCTCGGGAAACATCCGCCTGTTCCTCGCGGAATACCAAAGCAAAGTTGTCGCCGGTCTTCTCGCGATTGTCTTTGGCGAGACGGCCACGCTGTGGAAGGTCGGTGCGGCGCCGCCGGACAAGGAACTCAGGCCCAACGACGCCATGTATCACCACGCAATCCGGTGGGCTCACGAAAGCGGCTGCCGGTACTGCGATTTCGCTGCCTTCGATCGCCGCATGGCCCTCTCGATCCTTGCCGGCGAGCCTCTCTCGGAGGAGCAGCTGCACAGCCGCTACCTCTTCCTCACCCGCTTTGGCGGCCAGCCCCGCCTGCTGCCGGGCGCCCTCATCTATTTTCCTCATTCGCTCTTGCGTGCTCTCTATCGCTGCCGCTTCCGGAGGCGATTGAGCCAGGCCGCAACGGTGTCGGAACGACCCGCAGCCTCATCGCGCAGACAGGAGACTGAGCGGCAAATCTGAAGCTATTTCCCTTTTTGGGAACCAGATCCATCTGCGAACGACTGCCTGCGTACTCCCCTCCCGCATCGCCCCTCCTCAATATCCGCAGTAACTTCTAATTGATTACTTACGAGGGATAGGAAACGAAACCAGGGGTAAGGTGTGTCTACTTTCGATTGACTGACTCGACTAAGGCCGCCAGGAGGGTTGGCAAGGCCCTGGCTGTCGTTAAGTGGTTTCCCTGCCGCGCCGGACCATTTCTCCCACGGGTCCCGTCCGCCTTCTCCATCACTCAGCCTGCCCTGGACTTTGCCGGGTGATGTCTCCGGGTACTCCGTCCAGGCACCTCACCCAGGTACCCAGTGGGGCAATTCAGGTGATCCCAGAGTTTCATAAAAATCACCCCAACTTGGGTATTGCATTCACACACCGTCCCGGTAGAATTCCCCCACAACCAGGCAAGTAACAAGTTGGTGTTTTGCGTTGACCCTCGACTGAGGCTGCTCTCTCGCCCTGTCTCCTGGGATTGTTATGCCTGTTTTGTAAGTAATTGCCTCCCTCCACAGGAGAAGTTTTCGATGAACGTGAATTTTGTCTGCCAGAACGCTCACTCGTCCGCCAGCTGCCTTTCTTCTTTCCGTTACAAAGCCAACAAGCTCACGATGCCTGTTCTGGCACTGCTGGCCCTCCTGTGCGGCATGACCGCCTCCGCCCACGCGCAAATCGCTTCCTATGCCGGCGTCACCACTCCCTTTCCCACCGGCGTGACCTTGACCAATGTCGAGGGCATGGGCACCGACTCCATCGCGGGCGGCAACGGGAATGTCTTTTTCGCCGGCTACAACGGCACAACCTGGGGCGTCTACGAAATGACGCGTTCCACCACCACCCCCGCCACCTACGGCACGGCCACGCTTTTAACCTCTCCGACCGCTACCTATAGCTATCTCCGGGGCGTCGCGATCGATAAGAACGGCAACCTCTGGTTCGCCGATAATGGGAACGGTACAGCCGGAACCAGTCAGCTCTACTGGATGCAATACAACTCCACGACCAAGGCCTTCGCGGCTCCTCAGACGGTCGGAACGGGTTGGGTTGCCCTATGGGGAATTGCTACGGATACGGCGGGAAACGTCTTCGTCACCGACAACGGCGCTGCAACTGCCCCCGCCAACTCCCTCTTTGAAGTCAGTGCCGCCTCGATCGCGCTGGCTGCGCCCGCGGCGACGCTTATCCCAAACACCACCGTTACGAGTCCACGCGGCATCGCGGTGGACGGAAGCGACGACATCTTCGTGATTGACGGGGCCTATCAGGTCGAGGGGCTCACCTCTGCCACTACGTATGCCACGGCAACCGTCATCAACAACACCGGATTCCAGGGGCCGGGCGACCTCGCTCTCGACGCGAACGGCAACCTCTGGCTCTCTGAGTACTCCACTAATTCCGCTCGGGAACTGACGGTCGGCAGCGGCTACGCGACGGTCTACTCCTGGGGCAGCACCACCACAATTAACGGGCCGGTCGCCGTGTGGCCCGACGCCGACGGCAACATCCTTATCTCCGACGTGAACGATGGCGCGATCAACCAGATCAATACCCAGCCGCCTACGTTTACCACTGCAGTCGCCCTCGGTGGCTCTTCGAGCGCTCCTCAGACCCTGACCTTCAGCTTCCCCGGCAGCACTACCACCACAATCGGTGCGCCCGTCATCGTCGGCCCGGATTTTGTGAATGCCGGAACGGGTACCTGCACCGCTGCTGGCAGTCCCTACGCGACTCTGGCCACCTGCACGGTCGCCGTCAACTTCACGCCGCTATCCCCCGGCCCACGCTGGGGAGCAGTGGAGCTCGTGGATGGTTCAGGAAATGTTCTCGCCCAGGAGCTGATTTACGGCTCTGCCACCGGTCCTGAGATTACCTACCCCAGCAGCGGTGCAACGGCGCTGGACAGCGGCCATGCGTTTTCCAGCCCCCAGCAAATAGCAGTGGACGCAGCCGGCGATGTCTTCATCGTTGAGAACGGGTCGAGCGCTGTTTCAGTGATCAAGGGAGGCGTCACTTCTCAGCCAATCAATGGGCTCAACAACCCCTTCGGGATCGCCGTCGACGGCGCGGGCAACATCTTCGTCGCGCAGGCCGGCAGTGGCAAGATTGCGGAGTTTTACGCGCCTCTCTATGCGACCTCCAGAACCCTGGGAGCGAGCCTCGATACCCCCCTCGGCATGGCGTTCGACGGGAGCGGCAATCTCTACGTGACTGAGGCCGGTGGCACGAATGATGTGGTGAAACTCTCCGCTGTCACCGACTACGGTAACCGCACAGTCCTCAGTTCCTCATTCACCACGCCCTTTGCGGTCGCGGTGGACGGCAGCGGCAACGTCTGGGTCGCCGACAAGGGCGCCACGTCGGTCACTGAACTGAGTCCCGCAGGCGCCGTGACAGGCACCTTCGGTTCATTCAGCAGTCCCGAAGGCATCGCCGTCGATCCCGCCGGCAACGTCTACGTCTCTGACAACGGCGGCAGCAGCATCTCGGAGCTGACCAAAGCCACCAATTTCGCCACCACTGTCACTCTGGCTTCCTCTACGAGTACCCCAGCCGTGGCCACCCCAGTCGGCGTCGCCCTCGACAGCCACGGCAACGTCTACTATGCGAACGGCGACGGCACGGTTGATGAAATCAACCTCACCACCGCGCCCACCCTTGCCTTCGGCAACGAGCCCTATGGCACCCTCAGCGCCCCGCAATCGGTCATTCTTTCCAACATCGGGAACGCGGATCTGAACTTCACCAATATCCAGACGACTACCGACTACGTCAATGTGGGTACGGGGGGCGATTGCGTCGTTGGAACGCCGGTCACCGCCGGCGGTTCCTGCCCGCTCGCCATCACCTTCACCCCGACGTCAATCGGATCTGACCCGGGTACGGCAACCCTCACCGACGTTGCTATCCCGAACCCGCAGGTCATTAGTCTCAGTGGCTCCGGCACACAGGCGACGCCCACGCTGTCGGTCACGAACTCGCCAGTAACGTATAACGGCGCTCCTCAGGCAGCGACCGTGACCGGCTCAGTCGCTGGAACCGTGAGCAACGTTCTGTATAACGGCTCCGCGACCGTGCCCACAACGGCCGGCACTTACCCCATCACCGCGAACTTTACGCCCAGCAACCCGGCTGACTACGCCACGCTGACAGCAGCTTCGGCCGGCAGCTTCGTCATCAGCAAGGCAACACCGACACTTTCCATCACCAACACTCCGGCTCCCTACACCGGCAACCCGGTGGCCGCGACGGTTGTAGGATCGGTTGGCGGCACGGTGAGCGCAGTCCTGTACGGCGGTTCCGCAACGGTTCCAACGGCAGCCGGCACATACGCCGTAACCGCGAGTTTCACACCGAGCGACACGACCGACTACAACTCGCTCACTGCAGCTTCGGCGGGCAACTTTGTCATCGGCAAAGTCACCCCGACGCTTTCCATCTCCAACTCGCCCGTCACCTATACCGGTGCGGCGCAGGCAGCAACGGTGACCGGGTCGGTTGGGGGCTCGGTCAGCAATGTGCTTTACAACGGCTCCGCCACATTTCCCATAACCGCCGGAACCTATGCCGTCACGGCTAACTTCACGCCGACTGACACCGCCGACTACAACACCCTCACCGCCGCCTCGGCCGGCAATTTCGTCATCAACAAGGCGACCCTGACGCTCTCGATCACCAACTCTCCGGCCACCTACACCGGCGCCGGTCAGTCGGCTACCATCGTGGCGACAGCAACAGGCATCACTGGTACCGTGGCAGGCACTCCGGGTGCGGTCCTCTATAACGGATCCGCCACGCTGCCCGTCGCCGCAGGCACTTACCCCGTCACTGCGAACTTCGCGCCGACCGATGTCAATGACTTCAATACAGTCACAGCTGGCTCCGCCGGCAACTTCGTCATCGGCAAGGCCACTCCAACGTTGTCCGTCACGAACTCGCCTGTAACGTATAACGGCAACCCGCAGTCGGCCACTGTCACGGGATCGGTTGGCGGCACGGTAAGCAGTGTCCTTTACAACGG
>JBAUZR010000316.1:0-9271 GCA_049585375.1 Acidobacteriaceae bacterium | reverse complement strand
CTCATCGACGAGAGCAAGGAGCAGGTGAACGAGCACGTGAATCGCACCCGCCTCGTAGCAGAAGAGGTCAGCGCCGTTGTCGACCAGAGCAGGCAGGTGAACGAGTACCTGGATCGCACCCGCCTGGTAGCAGAAGAGGTCAGCGCCGTTGTCGACCAGAGCAGGCAGCAGGTGGCTGCCCTCATCGATCAGAGCACGCAGGTGAGCGAATACGTCGGTCGCACTCGACTGGCAGCAGAAGAGGTCAACGCCGTTGTTGATCAGAGCAAGCAGCAGGTGGCTGCACTCATCGACGAGAGCAAGGAGCAGATGAACGAGCACGTGAATCGCACCCGCCTCGTAGCAGAAGAGGTCAGCGCGGTTGTCGACCAGAGCAAGCAGCAGGTGGCTGCGCTCATCGATCAGAGCACTCAGATGAGCGAATACGTGGATCGCGCCCGCGGGGCCGCGGAAGAGGTCAGCGCGGTTGTCGACCAGAGCAAGCAGCAGGTGGCTGCCCTCGTCGATCAGAGCATACATCTGAGCGAATACGTGGGTCGCACTCGCCTGGCGACGGAAGAGGTCACCGCCCTCGTCGACCAGAGCAGGCTGCAGGTGAACGAGTACGTGGATCGCATCCGTCAGGCCGCGGAAACGGTCAGCGTCCTGGTCGAACAAAGCAAACTGCAGGTGAACGAGTACGTGGATCGCACCCGCCAGGCTGCGGAAGAGGTTGGCGCCCTTGTCAACCAGAGCAAGCAGCATGTGGTTCCCCGCGTTAGCCAGAGCGAGGAGACAGTGAGCGAACCCTCCGATTGGCCCCGCCAGGTCGCGGAAGAGGCGGCTACCTTTGCCGAATCGAGCCAGGAACCGGCGGCTGCCTTTGCGGAGCCCAGCCAGGAGCAGGCCGCTGCCTTTGCGGAGCCGAGCCGGGAGCAGGTGGCTGCCTTTGCGGACCGGAGCAAGGAGCAGGGGAACGAGCCCCCGGAGCGCAGGCGCGGGCTTACCGATCGCCGTCAGGCCTGGTCAGATGTTGGCGCCAGTGCCGACCCGAGCAAGGAGCAGGTGAGCGAGGAGCGCAGGCGCGGGGTCATCGACCGCAGGCTCTCCTGGGATGAGTTTGTGGCCAATAATTACCCCCAGCGGGCATCAAGATCACCCCGCGCTAAGGTCGAAACTTCCGATCATCCGGCTTCACAGCACCTTGCTGAGCCAGTCGATCGCTAATCCCTTGTCCCGGCTCGTGTACTCCTTACCGAAAGGCCGTCCAGCGCATGCCGTTCTCGCGGCATTCGTGCGCTCCTGACAGCACATTTCGGTCAGCTAAATTGTTGATGCGACTCTCGCTTTTTGCGCTCGGTCTTGAATCGATGTTCTGGATTTGAACGAGCGCCTCGTTGAGAAAAGCGGGTCCTGCCTGCTTACCAGACGTAAGTCCCCACGGACTCAGGCGGTAATTTTGCGGTGGCCACCCTCCCGTGGTACCGAATGCCAAACGTGAAGGGGAAATTCCCGGTGTTCGACACGACCAGGACGACTTTCCCTTCCGGTGTGAGGAAGGCCGCGTTGTCCAGTTGTTCGAGGTTATTGGAACCAACACGCAGCGAGCCGGGGGGGATGAACTTTGAGAAGTGTGCGAGAACGTAATAGGCCACGTTCCGCGTGACCTGATCGCCATCCAGAGTGAGGGCGCCGAAGCATCCGCCGCAGCCGCCATCGTTGGTGTGGGGACCGGCCTGCGGATCGGCGGCGACGTTCCACAGCAGTACGTTGCGAGTCCAGTTGCGCGTGGCGCCAATCAGCACGCGGTCGACGGGCTCCGCGATATCGATCGATTGTGAGTGCGGGCGCTGGGTGACGGATTGTTCCGTGAGAAAGAGGTCCTTGTTGGGATATTCATTGTGGACCGAAGTGAGCGTGGCGGTATCGCCGCCATAGAGATGGAAGGCCGTGCCCTCGACATACTTGTTGGCCGCCGGGTCAGCCAGAATGGAGAGCGGATAGGACGGAACGTCCGAATTATGGTCGTAAATCTGAATCCGGGTGCGGATTCCCGCTCGTTCGAAGGCCGGCCCGAGACTTGTCGCAATAAAAGCATCTTCTTCCGACGCGAACATCACCATGCTCGGTGTGTTCTTCGGATTCAGCGGCTCGTTCTGGATCGTGATGGCATCGATTGAGATCCCTTCCGCCTTCATCCCCTCGATGTACTTCACGAAGTACTGAGCATAGGCGGCGTAGTACTCAGGTTTGAGGTTGCCGCCCTTCAGGTTGTCATTGGTCTTCATCCATGCGGGCGCCGACCATGGGGAACCGAGGATCATGATGTGCGGATTGATGGCCAGAATCTGCTTCAGCACCGGGATGACATCGGCGCGGTCCACGTCGAGACTGAACTTCGCCAGTTGTGGATCGGTTTCTCCGGGAGGCAGGTCGTCGTAGGTATACGCATGGTCGTTCATATCGGAGGAGCCGATGCTGACGCGCAGGTAGCTGACGTGAATGCCATTTCCCGAAGGCGCAAACAGTTCCTGGAGCAGATCGGCTCGTTTCGCCGGCGACATCCGCTGCAGTAGCTGTGCGCTGCCGCCGGTAAGCGCAAAGCCAAAGCCCTGCATGGACTGGTACTGCTCCATGTCATTCACGTCGATGACGCGATCAGCGGTCGTGGTTTCGTTGAATTGAAGCGCCGCTTGCTGCGGCGCCAGCAGGGCGGATCGATCATTCGTCGTAAGCCACACGTGTATCTCCCCCAACTGAGCCGCCTGAGGAAATGAGGGAGAGATAAAACCCAGGAGCGATAACAAAAGCAGAGCGCCCGTCCGCTTCATGATGGTGTCCTTTCGCTGGCGCCGGCAAACAGCCGGGTGATATAAAGTGCCGAAAACAAACGTTTGTTTACGCGCAGAACGTTTCCTGTTCTAATGCCAGCGAAAGATGAAAACAGGAGGCCGCGCATTTGTCAATCAAAAGCTGGATGGATCTTGTGGAGAGAGCGAAATGCCGGCAACGGAGATGCGGAAGCTGTCCGGCTGGAATGCGTGCCATCGCAGGGGGTACTGCAATTTTCGGGAGAGACCAAATGAGACAACACCTGAGGGCAGCGGCCTTCTCCGCTCTGGTGACTCTCTGCTGTGCTGTGGGCGCGAAGGCAGCCTCGATTTATCCCATGCGGCTCGACGATTCCGAGGCTGTCTATCTAACGCCTGACCGGTTTCCTGTTCATGCGGACGGCGTGCAGGACGACAGCGGCGCCCTCCAGGCAGCCATCGACGCCATGGAGACTGCCCACGGTGAGGGCATCGTCTTTGTGCCGGAAGGTCGCTACCGGATCACGCGAACTATTTATGTGTGGCCCGGGGTGCGCATCATCGGTTACGGCGCGCATCGCCCCGTCTTCGTTTTGGCGGATAACACTCCCGGGTACCAGAAGGACCTGGGATACATGTTCTTCTTCGCGGGCGGGCGACCCGGTAGTGTGCACGAGCACTATCATCGCCAGCCGAACCCGCTGGCTCCGCCTACCGAAGGAACCGTTCCACCCAATAACACGGTACCTGACGCCAACCCAGGCACCTTTTACTCGGCGATGAGCAATGTCGATTTCGAAATCGGCGCGGGCAATCCGGCGGCCGTGGCGATTCGCTTTCATGTGGCGCAGCACTGCTACCTGGCACACATCGATTTCCATCTGACCTCCGGCCTCGCAGCTCTGAAGGACATTGGCAACGAGGCGGAGGATCTGCACTTCTACGGCGGTCAGTATGGCATCGTCACCCAAAAGCCTTCCCCGGGATGGCAGTTCACGCTGTTGGATTCCACGTTTGAGGGACAGACGGTCGCCGCCATTCGTGAGCACGAGGCAGGGCTGACGCTGGTCCACGATCGGTTTCTGAATGTACCGCAGGCGGTCTCGATCGATCCGGAATACCACGAGGAACTGTGGATCGAGAATACGCGATTCGAGAACATCTCCGGTCCGGCCATCACCATCAGCGAGGAAAAAAATCCGACGACCGAGATCAACGTCGAGAACGTCGTGTGTCACAACACGAAAACGTTCGCACTGCTGCGCGAAAGCGGACGGACGTTTAAGGGGCCAGCCGATAACTATGAAGTTCGTTCCTTTTCCTATGGACTGACGATGCGGGCACCGGGCGACTGGGGAGAGATCCGCTCTAGCTTCGACGCGCGGCCGGTCGCACAACTGGCATCGCCCACGGCGCCTGCCATTCGGGCTTTGCCGCCGGCCGAAAGCTGGGTGAACCTGCGCTCGCTCGGGGCGAAGGGGGATGGAACGACGGACGATACCGCGGCGATCCGCAAGGCAATCGCAGAGCACCGCGCAATCTACGTTCCGATGGGCCGCTATGTCGTGAGCGGCACGGTGGAGTTGCGGCCCGATACGGTGCTGATCGGGTTGCAGCCCAGCATGACGCAGTTCGATGTGCTGGATGGTACGCCGGCCTTTCAGGGGCCCGGCTCTCCGCTGCCCCTTCTGGAGGCGCCGCGGGGCGGCAACAACATCGTTACCGGCATCGGCCTGTATACAGGCGGCATCAACAGTCGCGCCGTCGGGGCGAAGTGGATGGCCGGGGCCGATTCGCTGATGGACGATGTTCGTTTTCTGGGTGGTCACGGTACGAATGCGGCTGACGGTACGCGCATGAATCCCTATAACGAAACCCACACGGCCGATCCGAACCCGCGTCGCCGCTGGGATGCGCAATACCCCAGCCTGTGGATCACCAACGGCGGGGGCGGAACCTTCGCCGATATCTGGACACCCAGCACTTTCGCGCAGGCCGGACTTTACATTTCCAACACCGAGACGCCCGGCCATGTCTATGAGCTGTCGAGCGAGCACCATGTGCGCAATGAAGCCGTGCTCGACGGCGTACGGAACTGGGAGATCGTTGCCCTGCAGACAGAGGAAGAGCGGGGCGAGGGCCCGTTCACTTTGCCATTGTCGATCGCGCGCTCGCAGAACATCACGATTGCGAACTACCACGGATATCGCGTTGTCAGCAGCTATCAGCCGTTCCCTCGCGCGATCCGAATTTCCGACTCTCACGGAATCCATCTTCGCAATATCCACATAGACAGCGACAGCAAAGTATCGTTCGACAACTCGGTCATTGATTCCACTGACCACAAGGAAGTGAGGCCACGCGAATTCGCCTCTTTGGATGTGCCCGGCGAGCCAGGAAAGGTGCAGCCTGGTTCAGAGGCCTCGGTTCTTGCACCGGGCGCTGAGGTGAAGCGGCTGGCGACCGGATTCTTCAATATTTCCGGAGCGGCCGTCGATCAGGCCGGGCAACTCTATTTCGTGGATGCGCACTGGCAGAGAATCTACCGCTGGTCGCCGGAGCATGAAGAGGCTGTCATCGTTCGGGACAATCCGCTGGACCCGGTGAACCTTGCCTTCGATCGCAGCGGCGACCTGCTGGTGGTTTCCTATCAGGGAAACGGGACGGTCTACAGCTTCCGCCCGGACACACCCGAGGATCAGATCACATTTCTCAAACCAGAGGCGTCAGCTGAGCGCCCGCAGATGACACCGATTCTGCCGGTTGATGTGTGGGCGAAACGAGATCTTCCCTCGACGACTCCCTGGCAATACATCTCACCGGATGGAAGCGTCTTTCTTCCCGCGGGTGATGATTTTGTTCAGGGGCAGCTCTACTACGGCACGAAGATGGCGGACGTCCTGCGAGCCTTCAGCCTGGCTCCCGCTGCTGTGGGCCGTCCTTTTTACATCAGCGACGAGTCGCAGGAGAAGACCTGGCGAGCCATGGTGACATCGAGCGGCGCCGTTGGGGAGATGCAACTCTTTGCGAACGAAGGTGGAGAAAGCGTCGCGCAGGATAAAGACGGGAATGTTTACGTGGCAGCCGGGCAGGTTCTGGTTTACGGTCCTGACGGCGCTCTGCGAGGCAGGATCGACGTGCCGGAGCGCCCGATTGACCTTGTGTTTGGCGGCCCTGACCGCCGCACGCTGTACATTCTGACGCACGGCTCGCTTTATGCAGTCGCAACCAGGGCGGCGGGCCTTTGACCTGGCTGCACAGACAAATCTCTCGCGTATGCTGCTGAAAGCGCATTCGTGACAAAACTGAATCGGGGTATGCTCCTCACATGAGTCAGCGAAAAGGCCGGCCCGGCGTCACGGGTGCACCTATGAAGCTTAAAGTGCTGGCGGCTCACCTGCGTCTGGATCCGGCCACAGTTTCTGTCGTGCTCAACGATGTGCCCGGGCGATCGATCCCGGAGGCGACCCGTGAACGAATCCGGGCCGCGGCGCGCAAGTTTAATTATCAGCCAAGCTTTGTTGCGCGATCGCTGCGAAACAGCCGCACTATGGCGATCGGTATTCTGGTTCCGGTGCTGGCCGATGGTTATCATGCCGAAGTGATGAGCGGGATAGGTGACCGCCTGCTCGATATGAACTACTTTTATTTCATCGCCCACCACCGCCATCGGCCCGATTTGATCGAACGCTACCCGCGCATGCTGATGAGCCGCGGCGTCGAGGGCGTGATCGCAGTCGATACGCTGCTCAGTCACCGGCTGCCCGTTCCAACGGTCGCCGTGGCCGGGCACGGCCGGGTCAAAGGCATAACGAACGTGGTGCTGGATCATAAGAGTGCGGCAGAGCAAACGCTGCAGCATCTCACCGGGCTGGGACACCGCGACATCGCATTTATGCGCGGCCAGCCTTTTAGCTCCGACTCGGAAGCGCGCTGGTCCAGCCTGACGAGGGTGGCCCGCGATCTCGGGATTTCGATCCGGCCGGAACTCACGATTCAGTTGAGCGAAGATCTGACGTCCCCCGAACTGGGATACCCCGTGGTTCAGCGGCTTCTCGCGAATCACCGCCGGTTCACAGCCATCGTTTGCTTCAATGACGTGGCAGCCATTGGAGCGATCCGTGCTTTGCACGACGCGCAGTTGCGGGTGCCCCAGGATATATCGGTGGTCGGATTCGACGATATTCCCCAGGCTGCCTTTCAGATGCCCAGCCTCACGACTGTGCGGCAGCCGCTTCACACTATGGGCAGGCTTGCGGCGGATGTCCTCCTCGAGCATCTGGCGACGAACGCCAGCATGCCCGCCGAAGTTTCTGTCGAGCCGCATTTGATTGTTCGAGAGACGACAGCTGCGCCTCGGCAAAAGCTGGCGAGGCGCAGCTCGACAAAGGCCCGCATGGACCATGTCTCCTGACACTCAAGCTGGAAGCGCTGCCGAAGGGCGTCTTCGCGTGGTGGTTCCCCTCTTCGGAGGATTCCTTTTTCTGGGCATTGCGACAGTCATGCTGGGAGTTCTGCTGCCCGGCATTGCGTCGCAATATCACCTGTCGGATAGTCAATCCGGCATCCTGCTGACTACCCAATTCACCGCGAGCGCCTGTGGCGCCCTGTTTGTGCGCCGCCGATTCGCGCATACGCTCGTCCGCGGATATCTCCTGATGGCAGCCGGCGCAGCGGTGCTGGCTGGTGCGTCGCCGATGGAAGCCTTTGCTGCGATTGCCCTCTTTTCCCTGGGACTGGGTATGACAATGACCTCCAGCAGCCTCCTGGTGGGGCGAATTTTCTGCCGGTCTCGCGGGGCGGCAATGTCGATTTTGAATTTCTGCTGGAGTATCGGCGCAACCCTGTGCCCGCTCATTCTGGTTCGTTTGGGCGCCCGATTTTCGCTCCGCGAGCTCTGCGTCTCGCTCGCGTTTCTCAGCGCTGCGCTGGGTCTGGCGCTCTTCCCGGCGGTGTCCGCATCGGACAGCCCCCCGGCTCCGGCAGTGGCAGTTGCGGCGGCCGAGCGGAACTGGATGCCCATCCTGCTCTTCTCGGCGCTCGCGTTTCTGTACGTCGGCACTGAGTCAACTCTCGGTGGGTGGATGACCACCTATGCGGCGCGCACCCTGCACTGGAGCGTAGCGGGAAACAATGTTGTGGCGGCGTGCTTCTGGGGCGCGATTCTGGTGGGCCGGGGAATCACCCCGCTGGTCCTGAAGTTTGCGAGCGAAGCGCGCGTGCACCGCTGCGCGATCGCCGGGGCATTAGCCGGTATTCTCCTCCTGCTGCAGGGGCATGGACCGGTGACCCTGGTCGCCGGCGCCTGTTGCACCGGACTTATGCTCGGACCCATTTTCCCTCTGACTGTTTCGCTTTTCATTGAACGCGCAGGGGATAGCGGCAATGTGGGCTGGGTATTTGCAATCGCCGGATTCGGGGCAGCGGTATTTCCCTGGGCTGCCGGCGTGGCTTCCTCCGCGGCGCATTCTTTGCGCATCGGACTGCTGGCAACGGCGGTGAGTGCTGCAGGCATGTTACTGCTGGCTCTCCAGCTGTCTCCGTCGCGGCGGCAATTGGATGCTGTGTCGGTACGACTTTGATCCCCCAAACACTTTCTCCGTCAGGATGCGCATCTCTCAGTCGGATCGAAGCGCATCCGCAGCTAAAGCGATAAAGCAGTCGCTCCTGTCATTTTGCCAAGCCTCCCTGTGAGCAAAGACCGGGCTCTTATGCGCTAGACAAAGGTTTGTCTAGAGCACTTCGGTGCTGAAAATATTCTTGACAATGAAATGCCGGCGGTGGTTTCATAAGGCCGGTTCGGGGCTGGCGGTACTCTGTCCTGACCAGGACAATCGGTTGTCTCACGAGCACTCCAGCGCATGTATGCGGGAGTGGCGAAAATTGGGAGACGGGGACCCATACACACCACAGGATAAGCAGGTGGGTGGCGGACGTTCGGAAGGACTTTTCAGGAGGCGATATGTGGAGACGCATTCAGGGTGGCCTGCTGCTGGCAGGTCTGTTGAGCAGCGTTGCGGTATACGCACAAAGCACGAACTCCGGCGACATACGCGGAACGGTGACTGATCCCTCGGGCGCTGTCATTCCCGGAGTCACTGTCAAGGTCACTGACATCGACAAGAATGTCACCCGCACCTACACCACCGACGGTGCAGGCCTGTACGACACCAGTTCCATCGTGCCCGATCATTACACGCTGACCTTCACAAAAGAGGGATTTCAGACCCTGGTCCGCGGACCGATCACGCTTGAGGTCGGCATCCAGGGAATCAGCGTCCAGATGAGCGTGGGCAGCAGCCACCAGGAAGTAACCGTGCGCACAGACGTGCCGCTGCTCGAGACAGAGAATGGAGCCCAGGAACAGACTCTCAGCGCAGAGACCATGGATGCGCTGCCGCAGGTGGGAGCGGACTGGGAAAACTTTATCTGGCTCCAGCCCGGCGCAGCCGGCACGCCGGAGAACTCGAGCACCTCAGTCC
>JBAUZR010000315.1:0-5275 GCA_049585375.1 Acidobacteriaceae bacterium | reverse complement strand
TAGAGCTTCGAAAGGAAGATGAAGGCGATCCGCGAAGTCACATTCGGGCAACACGCTGACCGTACCCAGATCGCGTCCCACTGGTAGAACCGGTCCCACACCCGCTGCGTGCGCTCGCGAATCTCGTCCGTGCTCATGCTCGGATGCGGAGTGAACATCTTCGGGCGAACTTCGGAAGGGATCAGCCAGTAGCGGGTGATCGGCACATCGCCCACCATCGCCGGATCCTCCGACTGTTGCTTCTCCCAGCGGCCGAAATCCACGGTTCCCGGGAATGGTGTCATCATCACGAACTGGGCGAACGTCACTCCGGCCTTCATGGCCATGTCCACCGTCGCGTCGAAAGTGGCCGGCTTATCCGTCGGCAGGCCGAAGATGAACGATCCCAGCACGTGCACGCCGTGCTGTTTGAAGGTCTGCAGCCGGTTCGCCAGCGCCTCACCGGAGTAGTTCCAGTCCTTGTAAACGGCCTTTAACCCCTCAGGCGTCACCGCTTCCACACCCACGAGGGCGCCCTTGATGTTGGCCCTGCGCATCGCGTCCAGATACTCGCCGTCCTCCCCCGCTTCCATGGTGATCTGGGTGAAAAAGACCATGTCCTCAGGCAGGCGGGCCAGTTCCTCCATCAGCTGGAAGCGTTCCCTGCGGATCGCCGTCAGCTCCTCCACTTTGGCAAGATTGTTCTGTTCGCGCGCCAGGCGCAGATCGGTCAGCGTGACCGGATAGAAGTTGTCGTCGGCTAGTGCGACAAACTTGAAGCCCAGGCGCCGCAGGTTCACAATCTCGTCGATTACGCTCTGGTATCCCCGCTGGCGGGGCTGTTGTCCGTCGGTGCGCCACACACTGCAAAATGAACAGTGCTTCGGACAGCCGCGAATGGTTTGTACCGAAGCCCACATGTACTTCTCCGGCCGCATCAGATCCCACCGCGCAGCCAGAAAATCCGTCCCGGCGATGCGTCCGCCTTCATAAACGCGCTCGGGATGGCCGGCCTGACAGTCGGCCACCACCTTGCTCCACACCAGATCGCCATCGCCCTTCACCACGGCGTGCCCCTGTCCGCGCTCCAGTGCCTCCTCCGGGAAGAGTGTCGCGTGGATGCCGCCATAGACCACCCACGCGCCTCGCTGGCGCGCCATGTGGCCTACCGCATAGCCGCGCAGAGCGTTGCCCGTGTGCACGCTGATGCCGACGATGTCACCGGCGTTGATGGTCTCGGGCACGATCTGTTCCAGCGATTCATCCACGAGGATCGGATCCCCCACCGATCGGGGTGTCGCGGCAGCCAGTACAAAAAGCCACCGCGGGGTAATGACGGCCGTGCCAAAAGAATGATCGCTGGGATTGACCAAATGAACGCTCATCGAGTCCTGCCTTTCATCGCGCGTGCGGGGCCTCAGAGAGCGTCTTGACAGGTTGTCGAAAAAACTTGCCCGATTCGGTCTGGGGGTCTGGAGATGCAAAAAACTTGCTCGCCGGACTACCTCGATCATAGCTGCCATTTCGCGACATCGGGCCGTCGCAGCCAGAAAAGTTTTAGCAAAAGGGACAAACTTGCGCTAAGATGCGCGTTTCGCTTTTCGTGCATTCCAGAGAATCCGAGTGTATTCAGCATCTCGACGGCTCATCCGGGGTCGATTCGATTCCTGTCTCGCCTTTTGATTGAAGACACAGGGGAAACCTATGAGTTCCGGCTATTCAGGAACGCCGCTCGCGAAGAAGCTCGGAGTGAAAGAAGGCCAACTGACCTGGCGGCTCGGCATGCCGCCCAGCGTAGCCGCAGAGATCGCCGCGCACCGCGTGAAGCCCGCCCTGGTCGAGAAACCAGTAGCCGGTCTCGAGATGGCCCACGTCTTCGTCACTCGGCGCCGGGATCTGGCGAACGAGCTGGCGCGGCTGAGGAAACTGCTGGCGCCGGCAGGCATACTCTGGGTCTCCTGGCCGAAAAAAGCAGCCAAACTCGAAACCGACATCACCGAAGACCGGATCCGGGCCGAGGCCCTGCCCCTCGGCCTGGTTGACGTAAAGGTCTGTGCGGTCGACGAGATCTGGTCCGGTCTGAAACTGGTCATCCGGAAAACCGAGCGGTGACCGGAGTCGTTCGGGAAGCCGAACGCGCGACTCCCCCTGACCTTCGTACCGTCTGCGCCTCGGAATAGTCTTGCCTTCAAAAACTGCGTTCCCTAAGCTGAAGGAGAAGAAGCTCTGGCGCATCGGCGCTCAGAGCTTTTTGCCTTTCTGAGGGTTGCAAATAGCAGAAGCCCCCTCCGAAGTGACCTCGAATGAATCAATTGCGGACCAGAGGCCCTCTGGAGTTCCGTGCAGGTTGTTGAAAAAAGAGGACTTGCAAAATTTTTAACCTGCGAAATTGAATGGCAAAAGCGGCGAGAACAACCTATTCCCAGCGGCGGAAGATCAGCGACCCGTTGGTGCCGCCGAATCCAAAGGAGTTAGACAGAGCGATGTGCAGCGAACCCTTCTGCGGCAGCCGCGGTACGTAATTCAGCGTGCATTCCGGATCCGGATCGTCCAGATTGGCAGTCGGCGGAGCCGTCTGGTTCATCAGGGCAAGAATCGTAATTCCCGCTTCAAGGCCACCGGCCCCGCCGAGCAGGTGCCCGGTCATGGATTTAGTGGAACTGATCTTAAGCTTATGGCTCGTAGCGTGTTCGCCAAAGAGCCGTTGCATGGCCTTGGACTCCGTTGCATCGCCGACGGCGGTGGAAGTCGCGTGGGCGTTGACGTAGTCCACCTGGTGCGGCTCCAGCTTGGCGCTCTTCAGGGCGTTCTGCATGGCGCGGAAGCAGCCATCGCCGTCCTCGGGCATGCCGGTGATGTGGTAGGCGTCAGCGCTCATGCCGTAGCCGATGATCTCGGCAAGGATTTTGGCGCCGCGTGCCTGGGCGTGCTCGAGTTCCTCGAGGATGAGGATGCCGGAGCCTTCGCCGCAGACGAAGCCGTCGCGGTCCTTGTCGAATGGACGGCAGGCATGGGCGGGATCGTCGTTGCGGGTGGAGAGAGCGCGCATGGCGGCGAATCCGCCGATGCCCATGGGGGTGATGGCGGCCTCGGAGCCACCCGCGATCATCACGTCGGCGTCGCCGCGCTCAATGATGCGGTAGGCGTCGCCAATGGAGTGTGCGCTGGTGGTGCACGCGGTGGCGGTGGCTTCGTTAGGGCCCTTGGCGCCATAGCGGATGCTGACCTGGCCGGCGGCGAGGTTGACGATGGCCGCGGGAATGAAAAACGGTGAAATCTTGCGCGGGCCGCCGTTCAGGTAGTTGCTGTGCTCACGCTCGATGACGTCGAATCCGCCGATGCCGGAGCCGATGAAGACGCCAACGCGCTCAGCGTTCTCCGGCGTGATTTTCAGGCCAGAGCTTTCCATGGCCTCCTGGGTGGCGGCGAGGGCAAGATGGATGAAGCGCCCCATTTTGCGCGCTTCCTTCTTGTCGACAAACTGGAGTGGATCGAAGTGCTTCACCTCCGCGGCGAAGGTGACGGCAAAGCCGGTGGTATCAAAGCTGGTGATGGTGGCCATCCCGCTCTTTCCGGCCAGCAGGTTGTTCCAGACTTCGGGGGCGGTTTTTCCGACTGCGGAAACCAGGCCGAGTCCGGTGACAACGACACGTCGTTGCAAGATTACTTGCCGCCTTTCGCGTTCTTGTCAATGTATTCGATAGCGTCCTTCACGGTTTTGATCTTCTCGGCGTCCTCGTCGGGAATCTCAAGGTCGAAGGCCTCCTCGAATTGCATGACGAGTTCGACCACGTCGAGTGAATCGGCGCCCAGGTCTTCCTGGAAGGAAGCGGCGGGTGTGACCTCGGCCTCATCCACCTGGAGCTGTTCGACGATGATCTGTTTGACCTTATCTTCCACACCTGATGCCATGCGTCTCTCCTGTGTACCGCAGTTGACGTTGATGCTGAAAACCGAAGGGGGGGATGGTAGCCTCCGCACGCAGGGGCCGAGGGTTGGTGATGACACACCGCAACTCCGCTCCGAAATTCCCAGTCTACTGACCCCTCTGCGCAGTGTAAAGCCTGAGCGAGCAACGATTAAAGGGGCGGTGCAGAGGGGGCTCAGGAGCGGCACTCGGATGCGGGTGGAGCGCGGCGTATATTCGAGCCATGCTGGTGAGTCTGGGGATCGGATTGGCAGCGTTCCTGGGGGGCGTCGCGGTGGTGTGGATGGTGCTCTCGGCGCGCCTGGCGAGCGAGCGGGAGCGAGCGGCAGGGCTGGTGGTGGCGCAGGCGCGGCTGGAAGAGGGAGCGAGCCAGCTCAACCGACAAATGACCGAGTTGCGAACCTCACTCGAGCGGGCGAGCGCGGAGGCGGAGCTCAGTCGGGGACAGGCGGAGGCCGCGCGGATTGAAGCCGCGGAGCTGAAGATGGCGCTGGAGAAGGAGAAAAGCGCGTCGGAAGAGAAGCTGGCCGTCCTGCAGCAGGCGCGGCAGGAGCTTTCCAATCAGTTCAAGGCGCTGGCCAACGAGATTCTGGAGCAGAAGGCGAAGACCTTCACGGAGCAAAACCAGGCAAATCTGACGCAGGTACTGACCCCGCTTAAAGAGAAGTTCGGAGAATTTCAGCAGAAGGTGGAAAGTCTCGAGAAGGACGGGATCACCGGCCGAACAGAGCTGAAGACGCAGATCGAGCAGTTGCGCACCCTCAACGAGCGGCTGTCGGCGGACGCAGCGAACCTGGTGACGGCGCTCAAGGGATCGTCGAAGACGCAGGGAGACTGGGGCGAACTCGTGCTGGAGAAGCTCCTGGAGTCCGCGGGGCTGCGGCGGAATATCGAGTACCGTGTGCAGAACACCTATGGGCGCGAAGAGGGAGGAAATGCGCGGCTGGATGTGATTCTGGACTTGCCTGAGAACCGGCATCTGGTCATCGACTCGAAGGTATCGCTGAATGCGTACACGGACTACTGCAATACGGAGGGCGAAGAGGCGCGCAAGCAGGCGCTGCGACAGCATCTACATTCGGTGCGGTCGCACCTGAAGGAATTATCGGCGAGGGAATACCAGGACTTGTATGGGTTGCAGTCGCTGGATTTTGTGTTGATGTTTGTCCCCGTCGAACCGGCGTTCATGGTCGCCATCGCGAACGACAACCGGCTGTGGCAGGATGCATACGACAAGAACGTGCTGCTGGTGAGCCCCAGCAGCCTCCTCTGCGTGGTCCGGACCGTAGCCCAGATCTGGCGGCACGAACGCCAGACCCGGAACGTGGAGGAGATCGCCAAACGCGGCCGCATTCTCTACGACAAGTT
>JBAUZR010000314.1:0-8416 GCA_049585375.1 Acidobacteriaceae bacterium | reverse complement strand
GAAGAGAGAAACGCCAATTCGAACTCATGGCCGTCCCTATCCTAATCAAGCGACAGGGGACAGCGCAGGCGCACGTCCCTCCCATCGGGACGCTCGCAGCCACAGCAAAATCTCGGAAAATGTCGGGGTCCGGGCTACTGCCACAGACTGCGTGCGCGCCGATACTGCTTCATCAGCAGCCCCAGAGCCAGCCCGATCAGGACTCCTGCGATGACTCGCAGAATCATGGGTACGTTCTCCGCGCTCCGATCCCTCGTACCGTTCCGGATCACATGCGCATGTTATGCGGGGATCACCGTGTACTTCCCCGCTCCAACATACTCACGTTTCAACTTATGACTCGATTCCTCGTCTGCGCCATGCTTGTCGCCCAGGCGGGGTACGCCTTTGGTAACCTGGCGACTGCGGTCCGCCGGCTTTCGCAGCCGTTTTTCGAGCCTCAGTACTTTTGGCCGTTCTCTCGATCAAACGTTTTAGCAGAACTCTTGCCCCTCATGATATCGTTTGGGACGGCATGCATTCTCCCTTCCGGCTCCATCCCTGTCGGCCCCTTCGCACCTCGTTAACGGGTCTGGTTCTCCTTAGCGGTTTCATGCTGTTGTTTGCCGCCACGTCGCTGATCGCGCAGTCGTCTGCCGCACCGGCCATGCCGGGATGGGGCGGGGTTCTGCGCGATGGCGCGGGGGTGCCCATCGCCAAAGCGACGGTGAATCTCTCCGGGCCGGCTGCGCTCAGCACGACCACGGGGGCCGACGGAAGCTTTCGCTTCCTGAACCCCGCGCCGGGCAGCTACTCGCTCAGCGTTCACGTGCGCCATCGGGGCGCGACGGCGGGCATGAGGATTCAGATTCCCGGACCCACGGCGGTGCTCACTCTCACGGGCGCCAATTCCCTTTCGCTGGCCGGCGTTCCCCTGCCGGATAACAGCACGCCGGACCAAGCCACGCGAGGGACAACCGGGGGAGAACAGCTCTCCAGCCAGTCGGTGAGCCAGCTACCGCTGAACGGACGCGACTTCAGCACCCTGCTGCTGCTCGCCGCGGGCACCATGACCGACGCCAACGGCGCCACCAACTTTACGCAGCAGTTCGCCATTAACGGCCAGCGTGGCGACGAGGCGGTCTTCTCCATGGACGGAGCGGATACCACTGATCCGGAGATGGGCGGCGCGGCCTTCCCCAACTTCAACGTGGATGCGATCGAGGAGATCCAGTCTTCTTCCGGGTGGATGCCTGCTGAGATCGGCCGCGGGGCCGCCGGCTTCACCAACATCATTACGCGCTCCGGTAAAGACGGCTTCCACGGATCGTTCTTTGAGTTTCTGCGCAACTCCGCTCTGGATGCCCGGAACTTCTTCGACTTTCCACCGCCGGGAAGCAACGAGCGCATTCCGCCCTTCCACCGCAACGAGTTTGGATTCACCAACGGCGGCCCGGTCTACATCCCGCACCTCTACGACGGGCGCGGCCGCACGTACTACTTCGGCCAGTACCAGGGATTTCGCCAGGTTCTGGGCACCACCCAGGTGCTGCCTATGCCTACGCCGTCTGAGCGCCAGGGGTTTGATACCCTCACCTTCTCCGACGGGTCGACGGACACGCTCGACGTTCCCGTCAATCCGCAGATCGCCGCCGTTCTCGCCCGCTATCCCGTGCCGAACCATCCCACCGGGGCCTATGGCGCACGCACCTACGCAACGCACAGCAACGTCGTTACGGACGCCGATCAGTTCTCCGTCCGGATCGATCAGCAGCTGGGCAAGAAAGGCGAGTTCTTCGCGCGGCTCACCGAAGATAACCTGACCGGCCCCACCACCAATCCCGACCAGACGACCATCGATCCCACGTTCGGGGTGCAGTACGTCGATCGGCAGCGCAACGTTGCCTTCCGCTACACCCGTACCGCTTCGTCTCATCTCACATGGACTTCAGGGTTCAGCATCATCCGGACTACGCCGGGATTTCCGACGCCCAACCACACCGACCCGGCGGTGAAGTTCGTTGACGGGCTGTTTGAAGGGTTTAATACGGCGGCCGGGTCAGTGATGCAGGCGTACGGGAATGTTTTTCAGGGCCAGCAGTATTTCACCTGGATCCATGGCTCGCACGCCATTAAATTCGGCGTGGAAGCGCTGCTGAACCGCGACACCACTTATTTCGGCACGAGCCCGAACGGCGAATATGACTTTGGCGGGGGCACCGTCTACTCGCCCATCTTTATTCCATCGCAAAGCGGCCAGCACGACATCTACCCCGGGGATCCGCTGCCCGACACGCTCAGCAGCCTGCTGATCGGGTATCCCTACAGCTATACGGTCGCGGTAGCCCCGCCCTACTTCTCCAGCGGACCCCACACCGGTCCGGCCGCAATCAGCCGCAACGATTTCAATTTCTATCTTCAGGACACCTGGAAGATGACGCCGCGGCTGACCCTCGACTACGGCCTGCGCTTTGAGTACTACTCGCCGATCACCGAGCGCGCGCATCGCACTTCGAGCTTCCGCGAGGTGAACCCGCCGCCCGGCGTCGAGCAGCAATACCTCATCAATCCGCAGCCCGGCTATCGCAACGGCTGGAACGGGTGGGGACCGCGGGTGCAGCTAAGCTGGCGCGCTCCGCACGATGTACTGGTTCACCTTGGCGGCGGCATCACCGTGATCCCGCCCAACATCTGGCAGGACAATTTCCTCACTGGGTCAACGCCCTTCGCCGTTTACCCGCGCGTGAACGCCGCGCGCAACGCCGAAATTCCCTACGGCTTCACAATCACTCCTTCTGAGCTGCCCCCCACCTACAACACCGCGGGCCAGGACGTCTTTGCCACCGCCGGCGACGACCCGAAGAAAGTCCCCGCCAACACGGTGATGGACGTGAATCGCTATCAGCAGGACCTGGCGGCGCTCGCCCCGGGCCACCAGCTTTCGCTGCTGACGCTGAGCGCCATCGATCCTCGCTTCGGCGACGGCTTTCTGCAGACCTGGACTCTCGGGCTCGAGCGGCAGTTTGCCGGCCTGACCGCCGATGCCGCTTATGTCGGCACCGAATCCTTCCGTCTTCCGCGCGCTTCATTCCCTAACGCCTATCCCGGCGCCGATCCCGGCTTCGCACCCTACACGCAGTTCGACGCGAGCGGCAACGTGACCGGCGGCTTCGGACTTGAAAACGTGATCACCGATACCGCCCACTCCTCATACCACGCTCTGCAGACCTCGCTGGCCGGAACCTTCCGCCACGGCGGCCCGGGCGTCCAGGCGGGCTACACCTGGTCCAAATCCATTGACGACACCAGTTCGGTGATCGGAGGCACCGGCTCCACGGGCGCGGTCAACATTCTGGTACCGCAAAACCCCTTCGACAATCACCCGGAGAAGGGTCCCTCCAGCTTCGACATCACGCATGCCTTCGCGCTCAGCGCCGCGCAGGCACTTCCATTCCGTTCGATCTTCAGCGCCGCGCCCTCCGCCCTCACCGGCGGCTGGGAGCTGCTCAGCATCTCCACGATCACCAGCGGATCGCCCTTCACGGTTTATTCAGGAATTCAGCAGACGGGTGCAGGCACCAACGGAGGCGATCGCCCCGACCAGATCGCGAAGCCGCAGCTTTCCACGGCGCACAGCGCCACGCGTCCGCGCGAGGACTACTTCGGCCGCGGCGCGGACAACGCTTCCTTCTTCTCGATCCCGATCGATATCCCGGGCGGCACCGGACCCAACTCGGGACGCTTCGGCACACTCGGCCGCAACACCTTCCGCGGGCCCGCGTATTACGACTTCGATTACGCGCTGATCAAGAGCACGCCGTTCGGGCGCCGCGCGAGCGGCATCGAGCGCACCGACCTGCAGTTCCGCGCCGAGTTGTTCAACCTCTTCAATATCGTCAACATGGGCCTGCCCGCGAACACCATCAAGGGATCCGGCTTCGGCATTATCAGCAAGACCGCCGGCACCTCGCGCCAGATTCAGTTCTCTCTCAAACTCGTCTATTAGTGGCTCCGAGGGTGAGTCCGTCCAGGGCTGGGGTCCCGGCAGATTTTTCGCGGCTCTCCTATTGACAATCTGTAGAAAGGCAGTTCAAGCTCATACAGAGATTCGATAGGAGCTTGCAGTCGTGACTTCACGGCAGACCAATCTACTTCAGGGAACACTGGACCTTCTGATTCTGAAAGCGCTGGCGGCGGGGGAGCTGCACGGCCTGGGGGTTTCGCGGCGCGTCGAGCAAATCACCCGAGGGACGTTTCTGGTCAGGCCGGGTTCGCTCTTTCCCGCTCTGCACCGCATGGAAGAAGCGGGGTGGCTCAGCTCCTTCTGGGGCGAATCGGAGAACAACCGGCGCGCGAAGTTCTACCGGCTAACGAAGGCCGGGCAAGCCCACCTTGAGACAGAAAAAGACGAGTGGACGCTGATCGCTCTGGCGATGAGTCACGCGCTCGCCGCGAAATGAGAGGTTCGCCATGATCCTCTGGCGCCGCATGGGCAGCGCGCTGCGCAATCTTTTCCGCAGGCGGGAGATGGAAAGCCATCTCGACGAGGAACTGCGCTCGAGCGTTCAGCTGCTGATCGACGAGAAGGTCGCCGCCGGCGTGCCTCCCGGGGAAGCCCGGCGTCTGGCGCTCGCTGAGTTCGGCGGTGTGGAACCGGTGCGCCAGGCGGTGCGCGAGCGTCGCGCCGGTGCGGGCCTGGAACGACTCGCCCAGGACCTGCGCTACGGCCTTCGCCAGATGCAGCGCAATCCGGGCTTTGCAGCCACCGTCATCCTGACTCTGGCTTTCTCGGTTGGCGCCAACACGGTCATTTTTTCCGTTGTCAACGCGCTGCTGCTGCGCAGCCTGCCCTATCCGCATCCTGAGCGCATCGGCACGATCTTCACGCACATAGCCGGCCCGCATCCCTCCGACGATCGCCACCACATCGACGGCGAGCAGTGGGAGTTGCTGCGCGACCACGTTCCGGCTCTGCTCCCGGCGATCTCGGGAATCCGCCCGGCGGGCATCAACCTGCAGGCGGGATCGCACGTGGAATATCTTCACGCGGCCCGCATCTCCGCGCATTATCTTGACGTTCTGGAGATCCATCCCTTTCTCGGCCGCAACTTCACCGAGAACGATGATCTCCCCAATGGGCCGAGAGTTGTGATCCTCAGCTACGGTTTGTGGCGCACCGCCTTCGATGCCAATCGGGGTGTCGTGGGAGCGCCGGTCCTGCTCAAGGGCGAGCCGTACACGGTGATCGGAGTGCTCCCCCCGGCAGCGGTGATCCCGCAGGCGGCGGATCTCTACACGCCGATCCAGGCCAGCCGCAGCGGCGAAGGCGGCGGTACTAACTTCGTTGATATCGTTCGCCTTCGCGATGGCGCCACCTGGCAGGAGGCCGACGCGCAAATCAATCGCGCGTGGGCGATCCGCGCGCACCCGTACGAGCTGGATGACAATCCAGGAGCCCAGGTGAGCTACTCGGTTGTGCCGCTGCAAACAGGCGAAGCCACCACGCTCCGGCCACAGGTTCTCGCGCTCATGCTGGCCACCGGCTTTATCCTGCTCATCGCGTGCGCGAATCTTGCCGGTCTGACTCTTGTCCGGGTTCTGCGCCGGACTCCGGAGATCGCCACGCGGCTGGCGCTGGGCGCTTCGCGTTGGCGGATTGAACGGCAGCTCTGGGTGGAGAATCTTCTGCTTGCGGCAGCGGGTGGCGGGGCCAGCGTGGGGTTCGCATACTTCGCGCTGCCTGGCCTGCTGCGGCTGCTGCCACCGAGCTTTCTGCCCGTCGCCGCCGTTCCCCTGGATACCCGCGTTCTCGCCTTCACTGTGCTGCTTTCCGCGCTGACCAGCGTGTTCTTCGGCATGCTGCCGGCGCTGGTGACGCGGCGCTTCGATCTGCGCTCGGCCATGGGATCCCGCACTGCCTCGGGCGGCGGACACCTGCGTATCCGCCAAATTCTCATCGCCGGCGAGGTTGCTCTCACCGTGGTTCTGCTTGCGGCCTCGGGCCTGCTGGTTCGCAGCCTCATCCACCTGCAGACACTGCCGCCAGGATTCAACCCCGGCGGCGTGATGACGGCCACCGCTTCGCTCGACAACATTCGCTATCACGATCCCGCGGCCTTTCGGCAAGTGCTGGACGAGAGCATCGCCGCCATGCGCCGCATCCCCGGGGTCGAGGACGCGGCTGTGGGTCTGAGCCTGCCGTATGAGCGTTCGCTCATCATGGGTGGGATCAAGTTCAGCGGCAAAGAATCCGGTCAGGTGGGCCTGGCCGACGAGGTTTATGTCACTCCCGGATATTTCTCGACCCTGCAGATCCGCGTGCTGGCCGGTCGCCCGTTCAACTCAGCCGATGGCCCGACCACGCAGCACGTCGCCATCGTCAATCGCCTGTTCGTGCAGCAATATTTCCATGGGGACAATCCCATCGGAGGAATTCTCAACGGGGACACTCGGATTGTGGGTGTGGTCAGCGATGTGGCGATGGCGCCGGGCATCGACCCGGTCGCGCCCATCACCGGCGAGGCGACCCTGTATATCCCAGCCACCCAGGTGGGAGCCCCCGAGCTGGCCATCGTGCATACCTGGTTCCAGCCGAGCTGGATTGTGCGGACCGCGGCTCCCGTGACCGGTCTGACCGAACAGATGCAGCACGCCCTGGCCGAGGTCGATCCCGGCTTGCCGTTCTCCGGGTTCTACAGCATGCACGACGTTCTGGCGAAGACCCTGGCCGTCCAGCGCCTGGAGGTGGCGCTGCTGCTGGCCCTGGCAGGACTGGCGCTGCTGCTCAGCGCCGTGGGCATCTTCGCCCTGGTCGCGAGCATGGTCGCGGAGAAAACGCGGGAGATCGGCATCCGTCTGGCTCTCGGCTCCACGGTTCGTCGGGTCATGATACATACCGGAGTTCCCGGCCTGCGCGCCTGCATGCTCGGCCTTATCGCCGGACTCATCCTCTGCGGAGCTGCGCTGCGCGCGATGCAGAGCGTGATCTATGGCGTGGGTGTCTACGATCTGCCGACGATCCTGACCGTCATTCTCACCCTCGCGGCGGTCAGCCTGCTGGCGACGCTCGTTCCCGTTCTGCGGGTAGCGGGCATCGACCCAGCCAGAACACTGCGGGAGGAGTAAGACGGGCAAAGTTTTTATCCGGCACGCATGTAACTGCTTTTTCTGTCGCCCGCCAATCGCTTCTAAGTCACCGCGCATCGGATTTGTTCAAAAACATTTGTAACTCATCATTGAATTCCTGCGGTTGATCGACAAACAGGGCGTGCCCTGCTCCTTCGGCGGTCACAAATTTCGCTCCCACGATACTGGAGGCCATTTCCTTCTATGCTTCGAGGAGCGGTGACTTCGCGGCAACCGGGGAAACCGCTGGCAATGTCAGCGAAAGGGCAATCATCCAGACGATGCTCAGGAGGCGGGTCACGGGTATGAAATAGCCTGCCAGGAAGTTCAGGAGTGTGAGAGAAGAAAGCTCACCCGCTGCTGCGACTACGATACCCAGGCCCATCAACCACCATGGGATCCGCTTAGACATGGCGGCCGCAATGGAGACTCCAGCGATAAACAGCCCGAGGAAAACCGCGAAACCGGGACCGCCGCCGTCGAAGCCGAGGGACTGCAGGGCTGCCACAGCACCCGGCGCCGCGGACACGCCGGGTCTTGTGAGCGACCATGTGGCCAACGCGGAGCCGGTCATCATCAACGGAGTGGCAACCGCGCCGAGAACAGCAACCTGCTCGCCGACGGCGCGGACACCCGGAAGTCGCAGTCGGCCGACGCTGACGGCCATGAAGATGCCCAGGGGAATCGCGGAGCAGAATTCGCAAAAGGATCCCCATCGGATCGCCCAGCTGTGCTGGGCGACGAAGGGAACAGCGGTTGCTGCATCATGGGGCACGTGGAAGGCGATTTTCACGTTCGATCCCCCGACGATCATCAGAGCAAGATAGACGAGGGTAAGAGCGAGAAGAGAGAGCCCGGGATAGCGCAGCAATGGCTTCATGGTTTGTCCTTGAGTGCCTTCATTTTTCTGCTGGTTGTGTACCCAGGCGGTCAGCGGCACGATCCAGATGAGACTCCAGCCTCTTCTGCAGTTCATCGGCTTTTGTACGCTGCTCGGGGTTTAGAACGGTCGAATATATCTTCGATTGCAGCCGCTCTTTTTCCGCCAGCAACGCCGCGATCGTGGTGGCCTCACGGTTAGTAATCTCCTGGACCTTGCTCTGGTCCGGAGTTCCCTGCGCGGCGATTGCGTTCATTTCCTTGTTTTCTGCAAGGAGTTCGTGAACATCCGCAGAAATGACTGGCCGTTCCGCCTGCCAAAGCGTTTGTATCTGCGCCTTCTGAGCCTGATGCAGCTTCAATTCATGAGCCAGAAAGCTCGCAGGTCCCGGTCGATGCCAGCTGTGGCCACACCAGCCACGCCGTTCCCGGG
>JBAUZR010000313.1:0-13167 GCA_049585375.1 Acidobacteriaceae bacterium | reverse complement strand
CCCAGGTGCCGATCGCGACCCTGCCGATCGTCACGCCCGGCCATCTGATTCGCTCCATCGTCTGGCTCAATGTCGCGCTCGCCCTCATCAACTTCATTCCCGCTTATCCGCTTGACGCGGGACGCCTCGTGCGCAGCGCGCTTTCCCGAGCCCGCGGCGTCGCCCAGGCGACGCGCGCTGCTTCCGGATTCGGCCAGATGCTCGGCATTGGCGCGGTCGTTGCCGGCCTGGCGCTCCTCGCGATTCCCAACACCCGTCTTGCCAGCGGTGTCAGCCCCTGGCTCATCATGGGCGGGTTTTTCGTCTTCATCGGGGCCCAATTGGAGGATCAGGGCGTCCTCTTCCAGTCCGTCGTGGAAACGGTGCGTATGCGCGACGTGATGCTTACCGACTTTGACACCCTTTCCCCGTCGGACACCCTGTCCGACGCTCTCTACAAGGCCATTCACAGCCTCCAGGACGACTTCCCCGTCGTCCGTGGCGCTTCCCTCGTCGGGGTGGTCTCCCGCCAGGGAATTATCCAGGCACTCCGTCACGGCGGCAACGGTT
Source organism: Acidobacteriaceae bacterium (assembly GCA_049585375.1). Lineage (GTDB taxonomy): Bacteria > Acidobacteriota > Terriglobia > Terriglobales > Acidobacteriaceae > Palsa-343. The sequence continues at coordinate 12,618 of JBAUZR010000313.1, read as the reverse complement.
ATATCCAGGCGATCATGTCGCGCGCTTTTCAGGTCGCTCAACCCGATGATTCCCTCGGCGCGCTCATTCGCCGTATCGGCAGTGGCCGGCTCTCGCTGATCCCGGTCGCCGAGAGCGGACGCATCGTCGGCATCGTTACCTGGCAGAACCTGAGCAGCAGCATGGGCCTGCTGGCCGAATATCGCCGCCTCGAGCGCAACGAAGACTAAGGTGACCGACGAACCGCTGGCGCCCGGCCTTTACCTCGTTTCAACCCCCATCGGCAATCTCGAAGACATCACTCTTCGCGCCCTGCGTGTGCTTCGTTCCGTCGATCGCATTGCCTGTGAAGACACGCGCCAGACGCGCAAGCTTCTCGACCGCTATAGCATCCCGACTCCCACCATCAGCAGCCATGAACATAATGAAGCCGCCCGGAGCCGCGAGCTCATCGAGGAACTACAGGCGGGCGCGCGGATCGCCGTTGTCTCGGATGCCGGCACGCCGGGCATCTCCGATCCGGGCATGTTGCTCACCGCCGCCGCTATCACAGCCGGAATCGCCGTCTATCCAATCCCCGGCCCCAGCGCCTTGCTCGCCGCGCTCATCGCCTCCGGCCTGGATACGGAACATTTCTTTTTCTTCGGCTTTCTTCCCCCAAAGGCCGGAGCCCGCCGCACCGCCCTTGAGAACCTTGCCGCCTCGATCCAGCCACGAACCACCGTCGTCTTCTACGAGGCACCCCACCGCATCGCCGAGATGCTGGCCGATCTGCAATCCATCTGGGGCGCTGCGTGCCGGGTGGCTCTTGCGCGGGAACTGACGAAAATCCACGAGGAGTTCCTGCGCGGAACGGTCGCCGACGTCCTGACCCAAATTGCCGGACGCCAACCCTTGCGCGGTGAGATGGTTCTACTGGTTGAAGCAGCCGCGGCCGTGCCCGCTGCGGCACAGCCGGCAAGGAGCCTTCTGGCGCGACTGGCGGAACTTGAGAGCTCTGAGCAACTCTCCGAAAAGGATGCCCTCAAGCGCATTGCCCGCGAGCGCGGCGTTGCGAAAAGCGAGCTTTGGCGTGAACTGCAGCGCGAGCGCGCTCGTGACAAATAAGCGCCTCCGGCGCTGCTACACCCCGGGTACCACAACGCCGGAGCGTCGAACCCATTGACCGGTATGCTTCTCCAGATAAACCCACGTTCCCGACGCACATAGTTGCGCACACCAGTCGTTCATGTAGACCAGCGCCGCCCGATGCTTTGTGTCGAAATAGACTTCGCTGAAGAACGTGATACCCGGGTAGCCGGCCCACTGCGCCTGCGAGCTTGCCTGGGACCCGCTCCTCGCCGCCCGCAGAGCGGCAACCTGCTGGGGTGAAAGCAGAGAGAAATCATGGTCGATGTGAAAAGGCGGCTTCGTCAGCTGAATGCGAAATTGCTTGTTCGCCTCATAATCCTGCACCGCTTCCTGGAATCCTCGCGGATTCTCTGGAGGCGGCTTCAACTGCGTCTGCGGCGCGACCGCCGGATTCCGGTCGTCTTCGTTGACCGTGATCTCCGCAATCGCCCAGTGGGCATTCAGTTCGGGGGCCATTCGCGCAAACGCATCGCCCGGCATCAGCTGGGAGTAGATGGCATAGGAATCATCGGCGCGGTCCGGTGGCATCGGGACCGCCTGCCCAGAGGCCGTCGGTACAGAAGCTGTTCGATTGGACTTCAGTTGCGGGCTGGCAAAGAAAGCGCCCGTTAAGAGCAGCGGCAGCACCACCGCCGGCACCACCCGCCGAACAAGCAATCGCATGTCTGCATAGACGCGGATCAGCCCATTCCCGTTCGATGGCCGTCTCGTTTTTCCTGCTTTTCTATGGCTTGCGGGCGCTTCCCTGATGTCCCTGGAGTTCCGGACTGTCCCACGCCGAGGCGGGCCGCTGGTTGAGGGGCAGATCGCGCCCCTTCACCCGGTCGTAGAGATAGGCATCGCTCACCGTACCCAGCGCCTCGTTGTAGAGCGTGATGGAGCCCGTCACCTCTTTCAGCTCCTCAACAAACTGGTGCAGGGTGTGCAGCCGGTCCGCCGTTGCCGGAAGCTCGAACTTGCTCGTCCGGAAGAACTTCTGGTACCCCCGATCCACCAGTTGCGCAATCTCCCCACCGATCACCGGCCCTGGACGGACCTCCATGCGCAGCCCCGCCTCGTTGTCGGCCTCTGCGAGCACAATGGCGCATCCATACTTGCTGACGCGCTGTTGATTTGCGACTCCCGGCACGTCATCAACATCGAACTGGAGTCGGCGAAGTTCGCTGAGCGTCTCATTCCAAGTGCGATGGCGGGGCTTCTTGAGCATGACTGGCATTTCTCCGGAGTTGCGGACAGCCGCTACACTGACTGTAAGCGTTTCTGCCCTCTTTTCAGGGTCGCACAAGGGATCGTGGGCTGCAACGGACGCGGGCACCCATCGGTAACGCATGGCCTCAATCGCCACAACCACCAGCTCCCTACCGGGCACCACGCTCCTTGAGCGCATCGGGAACACGCCCCTCCTGCGCCTGGAACGTCTTACGGCCGACCTCCCCGGCATCCAGATTCTCGCGAAGGCCGAATGGATGAATCCAGGAGGCTCGGTCAAGGCCCGCGCCGCTGCGGCCATCGTGCTCGGCGCGCTTGCGAGCGAGGAGCTCTGCCCCGGGCGTCGCCTCCTCGACGCCACCAGCGGTAACACCGGCATCGCTTACTCCATGCTGGGCGCCGCCCTCGATTTCGGCGTCACGCTGTGCATGCCCTCCACCGTTTCTCCGGAGCGCAAACGGATCCTGCACGCTTACGGAGCCGAGGTCCTCTGGACCGATCCCGCAGAAAGCTCCGACGGCGCCATCCGCAAGGCTCGCCAGCTGGCCTGCGATCCGCAGTATTTCTACGCCGACCAGTACAGCAATCCTGCCAACTGGCGCGCCCACTATACAGGCACGGGCCCTGAAATCCTCGAGCAAACTCACGGCCGGATCACTCACTTCGTCGCCGGCCTCGGCACCAGCGGTACGTTCACGGGTGTCAGCCGCCGCCTGAAGGAAGCCAGTTCGGCGATCCGGTGCATTTCCATGCAGCCTGATTCGTCGTTTCATGGGCTGGAAGGCCTCAAGCACATGCCTACAGCCATCGTCCCGGAGATTTACGATCCCACCCTTGCCGATCGCAACGTCGAGGTTGCGACCGAGGCCGCTTACTCGATGGCCAAGCGCCTCGCCCGCTCTGAAGGTCTGCTTGTCGGCATCTCTGCGGCCGCGGCCGTCGTCGCTTCGCTGCGCATTGCCGAGGAGGAATCCGCCCATGGAAGGGAAGCCATCATCGTCACCGTCCTTCCCGACGCGGCCGACAAATATCTCAGCGAGCGGTTCTGGGAGGAATAGTGCTGCGGATCAGCCAGCAACTCTACGACGCGATTCGTCAACATGGCGAGGAAACCTGGCCGCACGAATGCTGCGGCGTCCTGCTTGGCCGCTCCTTCGCGGAGCACGGTGCAGTCATCAATGAAGTCGAAGACGCCATCCGGGCCACCAACACCCGCGCCGATTCAGCCCACAACCGCTATCAGATCGCTCCCCAGGAGCTGGTGCGCATCCAGCGCTCCAGCCGACTGCAGGGCTTCGAGATCGTCGGCTTCTACCATTCGCATCCAGACCACCCGGCGCAATGGTCGCCCACGGACTTTGCAGAAGCTCACTGGATCGGCTGCAGTTACGTGATCACCGCGGTCGAACAAGGGGCCGCCCGGCAGACAAATTCATTTCTTCTTAAGGGCACAACCGAAGACGATAAGGCCTTTGCCCTTGAACCCATCGAGGTCACCGGACAACTCGACCCGGGCCTCGAGCCAGTCGGCAAACAGGACATTCTGTGAGGAATTGCGGCACAATAGAAACTATGAGCCTTCTCCGGGCCATCTCGCTCGCGCCTCTCTGTACGGTGGCACGACGCTCGTCGTGCCTCTAGCCACGCGCCCGGACCTTCTGTCGCTCCCTTTTCATCCAAAGCTCCCTGAGGAAACCAACGATTATGAAGATCGATATCCCTGCCGCTCTCCGTGTTTATGCCGGCAACAGCCCGACCGTCACCGTGGACGCCGATACCATCTCCCAGGCCATCACCACCCTCTTCGATCAGTATCCGGAGTTCCGAAAGCACCTCTACACGCCCGAGGGCAAGCTCCGCTCTTTTGTGAACCTCTATCTCAACGACGAAGACATTCGCTATCTCCCGGAGCAGGAAAAAACCAGGGTGACGGAAACCGATACCCTTTCCATCATTCCCTCCATCGCCGGCGGGTGATCGCCGGTCGGCCAGCGGCCGAGCCGGACGGATGTGCTCTGAAGGGTAAACCTCTAATAAAATGAAGGAGTAACTGCCATGGCCACCATCACCGAACCCGTCGCGCTGCCGCCGTTGTCCAACGAGGAAATGGCGCGCTATTCGCGTCACCTGATCCTGCCCGAAGTGGGCATGGATGGCCAGCAGAAGCTCAAAGCCGCCAAAGTTCTTTGCGTCGGCACCGGCGGACTCGGTTCGCCTCTGGCCTTCTATCTGGCGGCCGCGGGGATCGGAACCCTGGGGCTCGTTGACTTCGACGTCGTCGATGCCAGCAATCTCCAGCGGCAGATCATCCACAGTACGAAGGATGTTGGCCGTCCCAAGCTCGATTCGGCCACGGAGAAGCTTCAGGCTCTCAACCCTTTTTTGAACGTCGTGAAGCACGAAACGATGCTCACCAGTAAAAACGCGCTGGAGATCATCCGCCAGTACGACATTGTCGCGGACGGTACTGACAACTTCCCTACTCGCTATCTGGTTAACGACGCCTGCGTGCTCACGGGCAAGCCTAACGCCTACGGCTCCATCTTCCGTTTCGAGGGCCAGGCCAGTGTTTTTGCCACTCAGGACGGCCCCTGCTACCGGTGCCTCTATCCGGAGCCGCCGCCACCAGGACTCGTTCCCTCCTGCGCCGAAGGCGGCGTGCTGGGCGTCCTTCCGGGCCTGGTCGGCGTCATTCAGGCTACCGAGGTTATCAAGCTCATCCTGGGCAAAGGCGAACCGCTCGTTGGCCGCCTTCTCCTCATCAACTCCCTCGACATGCGTTTCCGCGAGCTGAAGCTGCGTAAAAACCCCGATTGCCCGGTCTGCGGCACCCATCCCACCGTCAAAGAGCTGATCGACTATGAACAGTTCTGTGGCATCCAGCCCGAACAGAAAGCAGCGCCTATGCAAAATGGCATTCCTCAGATGTCCGTGAAGGAACTCAAACAACGCCTCGACCAGGGCGACAAACTTTTCGTGCTCGATGTCCGCGAACCATGGGAATATCAGGTCGCGAACATCGGCGGCCATCTCATCCCCCTCAATGATCTGCCCAGGCGCGTGGCCGAGCTCAATCCCGAAGAGGAGATCGTGGTCCAGTGCAAGTCAGGGGGGCGCAGCCAGCGGGCCGCTGAATTCCTCGCACGCAACGGCTTCGAGAAGATCCACAATCTGTCTGGCGGCATCCTGGCCTGGTCCAGCGAGATCGATTCGACTATTCCCCGCTACTGAAAGATCTGACGGGGGCAGACTTCCCGGTTCCGGCCAAAGCACCCAGACAGCACGACCGGGGGGTCTGCCGCTTCAGTCGACGTGTCAATCCCTCGTTGGTCGTTTTTCAGGCCCGTGGAGTAGCCTTTGCCACCGCCGAGGCGCCTGAGTATACTCCGGGTGCCCGGCATTGCTGATCGTCTCGTGCTCTCCCTGCAGGTTTTTCGAGTGACCGGCTTCGCTGGTTGGGGGCCCTCGATGGACTTACTGGCTGTACGCATTCTTTTTGTCCTTGTCTTCTGCGTTGCCTGCTGGTTTTTTCGCCCGTTCGGCGCCACCCCCTGGGCGGCGGCGGTCGGCGGCGCCGTGGCGGCAGCGCTCATCATCCTCTTTGAGCTGCGGGTCCGCGCTCTGACCTTGCGCCGCCTCATCGGGGCAGTTATAGGCAGCCTCCTCGGCATCGCGGGAGCCTTCCTCTTCTCGCTGGTACTGCGCAATGCTCTGCCCGAGGGACGCAGCCGCAGCCTGCTCCAGCTCGCTGTGCTCCTCCTCATGACCTACGTCGGCCTGGTGGTCGGCGCCAGTAAGGGCGACCTGCTCAACCTAGCCGCACTCGGTGGTCTTTTTTCGGGAGAGCGGGCCGGCAAGCGCAATACGAAGGTCCTCGACACCAGCGCCATCATTGACGGCCGCATCGCCGACATTGCCGATACCGGCTTTCTTGAAGGCGCCCTCATTATTCCGGAATTCGTGTTGCGCGAACTGCAGATGGTCGCTGACTCCTCCGATTCCTCCAAACGCCAGCGCGGCCGCCGCGGGCTCGACGTGCTCCAGCGCATGCGCGGCAATGCGCAGATCACCGTCCAAATCGCCGAGGAGGACTATCCCCACATCCGCGAAGTGGACCTCAAGCTCATCGAACTGGCGCGCAACCTCGAAGCCAAAATCGTCACCAACGATTTCAACCTGAACAAGGTGGCTCAGGTCCGGGGCGTCGCCGTCCTTAACATCAACGACCTCGCCAACTCCCTGCGGCCTGTTGTGCTGCCCGGCGAAAAGATGCGTATCCTGGTGATGAAAGAAGGCAAGGAGTACGACCAGGGCGTCGGCTATCTCGACGATGGCACCATGGTGGTCGTGGATCACGCCCGCCGTCTAATCGGCCGGTCGGTCGAAATTACGGTCACCTCGGTCCTGCAGACCGCCTCCGGAAAAATGATTTTCGGCCGAGTGGACGAGGCACCCCGCCCGCAGCCGGTTCCGGCGGTGGAAGTCTCCAGTTCGTAACCTTCCCGGACTGTCCGGCAGAGGATTACGCAAGTCTTACATTCCCGGAACCGCATTGCCATTAACGTCAATCCTGAGACCTGTTCCCATGTCGCCCCTCGCCGAAGTCCCCGCCGCCACCGAATGCGCTGACTCCGATCCGCTCGCTCAGTCCCGTTCCGCGAAGCTGAACCTCATCTTCGCCGTCACCCTGACGATCTTCCATCTGGGCGCAATCGCCGCCCTTTTCTTCTTCAGTTGGAGCGCTCTGGTCGTTTTTGCCGTGCTCTGGGTGCTCGGCCAGAATGTCGGCATCGCCATGAGCTATCACCGGCAGCTCACCCATCGAGGCTTTGTGACGCCCAAATGGGTCGAGTACGCCATGGCCCTGTGCGCGACGCTTGCCCTCCAGGGCGGACCCATTTACTGGGTCGCGGTCCATCGCATGCATCACCAGCTCACCGACCGTCCCGGCGATCCGCACTCGCCTCGCGACGGGAAATGGTGGTCGCACATGGGCTGGATTCTCCATGGGTCGCTGCGCAATCGGAATCCGCTGCTGACGCGTTATGTGCCCGATCTCTCTTCTGACCCCTTCTACCGCTGGCTCAGCCGATGGCACTGGGTACCGCTGACCATCGTTGGTATCGGCCTCTTTGTTGTTGGCGGATGGTCGTGGTTTCTCTGGGGCGTCTTTCTGCGGATCACCCTCGGCCTGCACGCTACCTGGCTGGTGAACTCCGCGACCCACATGTGGGGCAGCCGCCGCTTTGCCACGCACGACGATTCCACCAACAACTGGTGGGTCGCACTGCTCACCGGGGGCGAGGGCTGGCATAACAACCACCATGCTCATCCCGTCTCGGCCAGCCACGGCATGGCCTGGTATGAGCTCGACTTCAATTACTGGGGCATTCGCGCCCTCGGCTGGCTCGGACTCGCGAGGAAAATTAAGATCCTCAGCCCGGACGGCGGTCCCGCCCGCATCCTGCACCCATAGCCCGAGCCCTCATTGGCTGCACGACCTCAATGGCCCTGGCGATTTGATCAGCCTCTTTTTCCGCAGGGAATGAAGGGCGCTGCCGGCGTCCTCGTCGCCGGATTCTTTCTGTTTCTTCTGCTCCGTCCGAGGGAGCGTGTGTTTTTCTCCGGGCGTTCGTGAAGCTCCCCTTTTGCCGTCAGGCCCCCTGTGAGCATCCTCCCGATCGGTGCCCCTCGCTTCCGCACAGCCGGAGGTAACCGCTACAATCAGGCAAGCTACTTCAGCCATCTATGACGACTCCTGTCGAAACGAACCTGACCGCCACGCTCCGGAAGGCCGCCGCCCAGGCCGGTCTCACTGTCCTCTCGATCGACGCGGGAACGGACTTCAACGGCCACCCCACCACGCGTTTTCGGCTCGCGACTTCTGCCGACGCGCCGCTGGAGCGGTCTCTGCTGCTGGAATTGAGCGAAGCCTTCGATTTTCATAAGCCCGAGCTGCTGCCGGAGATGACTACCCACCTCCGCGAAGCCGGCCAGCGGCTACGCAATCCGCGGCCCGACGCCTACGTCACTCTCGCTGGGCTCCCTGTCAGCTTCAGTCACTTCGGCTGGCCTTTTCACCGCTCCACCTCGGGCGCCGACACTTATATCGTTCACGGTACCGTCCACCTCGAAGACGGCAAGCAGTCACCGCTCCATTCCCTGGTCTCGGCCAGCATGACGGTCACCTTTGCCGAAATCGTTCCCGCCCCGGAGCAGCCCTACGCGGAGACCTTCATCTACAACGCGGTCCGCAAGACCCTCGACCGCGGCCAACTCGAACTTCTCAAGAGCGGGAACCGCCAGCCGGTCCCCGTCACCACCCGCTATTACAGCCGGTGGCAGAAGAAGTTCTTCTTCACCGATACTGACGACCGCAGCCGCATGGATTTTCTGGCACTTAAGGTCTATTGGCTTTCAGGCGTGCTCGGCGGCAACCAGCCGGTCTGGATCCCCGACCCCCGCGATGCCCAGTACCTCAACACGACTCCGGAGGAGCTCTCCCGTATGGCCGCTGACCTCGCCCGCGAGGGAATGCTTGCCCTCAATGACGAATACGCTTCCGCCACCGCCGCCCTGCTCGGCCGCTCAGAAGAATATCGTGCGAGACTCGACGCGGCTCTCGCCGTGACCCGCCCCACCTTCAATGAGGAGATGCGCGCCGGCCACACCAACATGTAAGCGCGACTGAGGAAGTCTCTGAGCCTGCATCCTGCATACGCTCAGGTCACGCGCAACATGCGCCCGCCTCACGTCGCCTCACACCCGGGCACATAACAACCGGCCCGCGCGACCGTGCAGCTTCTGTTCCTGCGGCAGCCGGCCGAACCACCGCTCGCGAATCGCTAACCCATCCAGGTTTTCAATCGCAGAAAAGCCCATCCTGCGCAACTCCTCTATCAGTTGCTCCGGATCGAGAAACAGGCGAAAGGGTTCCCCCGCACGCGCCACCCGCTCTGCGAGCCGATCAAACGCCATCTGTTCCCGCTCGGTCAAATGCTCGCGGGGAATCGCATAGTCAAACACCACGCCGCTGCCCGGCGGCAGCCCGGAGATGAATCCCAGGGTCGCGAATGCGGCCTCCCGCGTCAGATAGGGCACCACTCCCAGCCACGAGAAGAACGCCGGCGCATCTTCGCGGAAACCGGCTTCCGCAAGGCCATGCGCCAGCGTGTCCCGCTCGAAATCCACCGGCGCAAACCGTACTGACTCCGGAATCGCTATTCCGCCCTCCCGCAGGCGGTCCTGTTTCCAGGCCTGGGTCGCCGGATGGTCCACCTCAAACACCTGTAGCCCCGCATGCGGATTCCTGCAGGCAAACGTGTCCAGGCCGGCGCCCAGCACCACCGCCTGCCGGACACCCTGCCTTGCCGCCCTGGCAACCTCCTCTTCCGCAAAGCGGCTGCGCACCGCCACAAACGCGCGCAGCCCCCGCGCCCACGGATTGCCGTTTTCCTCTTCAATGCCGGCGCGGATGCGCTCCCGCGCCTCGTCGCTCAGGATGGTCCACGCCAGCGGATCCTCGAAGATCACCGGCTCATCCCACAACTGATGCGCAGCGCGTCGCATGGCCACGCGTTCGGCTGTGCCGCTGCGGCGGCCTTCGATCATGCGGGATATCCCCTCGATCAGCGCTGCGGCACGGCGGCCGCGGTCTATGGCTGGGCGTAGTAGCCGTTCTCCGTGCGCACGGTCACTGCGGGCTTGTCGACTTTCACCTGAAGGTCATGCCAGGTATCGGCCTTATCAGCGCGGGAACGGTCGAAGGTGATCGTATACCAGACCGATGCGTCGTCCGCGCACGCCGCGATTTCACCGGCCACGTCATTGCTGCCGAGAAGAACCCGCCCGCCGCTGTGCTCGGCGAGAACCTGAAGGGCCAGATCGCCCGGCTGCGCCTGGCTCGGACGCTTCGCCGGTTTCAGAAAGCTCTGCCAGATGAACTCGTTCAGATTGCCGGCATCGTTCGTTCCCCTGGGATCAACCGCATAAAGAGTCATGTCCGCGTTCCGCATTGCCGCGCTGTACGCCACGATCGTGCTGAAAAACGTCCGCTGCTGCTTATCGCTGATGATCACATTGGGATTGTCGAACGTCCACCAGCCTGGGCTGATCCATATCACCAGCTTTCTGCCCTGGGCACGCGCCAGATAGTTGGACAGCGAGCCGAGACCCCGCAGAGAAATATCCAGGCGATCGGTACCTCCGTAGAATCCCCCCGAACGGCCCAGGGCCCGCAACTCGCCATTCTTCTGGTGCAGCACACTGGCCAGAGTATTTCCATCGGTCGACACCGTGGTCAACTGACTCAGCCCGTCGTCGGAGAGTACAAAGATCGCTGTCGGGACCGAAAGATGCCCACCGTTCCTGTGCAGAAAATCCTCAATCTGCTCCCGCTCGATGCTCACGGCGTCGAATCCCGTATTCACTTCGTCGATTACAAAGAAAACGCCCACCGGCGGCGCATTCGGGGCCGATGACTCATTCGCCGCAAACGAGCGGATTTCTGTGGGCTGGCGATCGTCCAGAAGCGTGAAATCACTTTTCTGCAGACCGCGAATCGGATGTCCCGCCTTGTCAGTTACCACTACGTTCAAGGTGATCGGTCCGGAACCCTCGGCCGCCGCCTCCGGCATCTGCACTTGCGGCGTGGGCATGGGTTTTTGCGGAGCCGCAAAAGCGGCAGAAGCTATAAGCCAGATAGCAGCAGGACCTAACGAACTCATTCGCATCGGTTTCCTCCGAACCCGCTAACGTTAAACCGAATTCCCCTCTTTCTGACGGGCAGGTCCGACTGCAGGACCCATCAGCTCTGCGGTGAAGCGGCCGCCCCGATGGACTGCGACCCGGAGGAAGGTCCCTGTTCGTTACCGCTCTGCGGCGAAGGCCCCTCCCCACCCGCCTGGGCCGCTCCCGACTTTGGGGTTGCCGACTGCGGCTGGGATCCCGCGCCGGCCGGAGCGCCGGAAGACTGCGGTTCGCTGGACTGCTGCGGAGGGGTGCCGCTCTGCGGAGTCGTCTGGTCCTGCGGCTCGTTCGGAGGTTTGGTTCCGCTTTGTGGATTTGTCTGCGTTGACGGCCCGGGCTCGGCCGGCTTTTTCGCGGTCGCCGGCGCCGGCGGCTGGGACGGGTTGGGAGCAGGCGGCTGGGCGCTACTCGCTGGTGGCGTTGTCTCCTGCGGAACCGATCCTGAATTGGGCGAGCCGGCCTGCCCTGTCGCTCCCGGGGCCGGTGGCGCCTCACCCGCGTGATATGCCGCCCGCGTCGCATGCCGCTCCGCTTCTCCCGGCGGGGGCGGTAGTTTCTCCGCCGCCAGCATCACCTCGTTGACCACGCTCGGATCGTCGCGCAGCCTCAGATACAGCTGGCCGCTTTCCGGCCGTGGCACCGGCAGCACATATCCCGGAAATCCATCCGGCACCTGCACCGGATGCGCAAAGCCCCGATCGTTGGCCACTGAATCCACCAGGAACAGGTTTGATCCGCTCAGGCGGCACTGCTCCGCGTCATCGGCCGGGCACTTCAGATCACGCAGCTCCGGCAGCCGCACCAGCGTTGCCAGGGGTTGCCAGTCTCCTTCGGCTCCATTCTCTACGACCCGGAATTTCAGCGGTCCGAAGGCCGAGGAGCCGAACGCCTTCGCCGGATCCAGGGTCGCCAGCGCCACTTTCGAGTTCTCCAGCGTCATCCCCCCGTTGTCCAGGCTCAGCGTTGTCGAGAACGACTCGTCTTCGGTCGCCACTTCGATCTTTTCGCCCCGCGAGAACGCCACAGGCGACTGCGCCCGCACCGAGAACCGCAGCACCGCATCCTGCGGCAGTTCGTCCTGGTTCGCCAGCTGAATATTGCTGTCCGCGCTCGAGGCCGAGGCCTGCACGCTCTTGCCGATCAGATCCACCCCCGGTCGCGGCGCCCCTACCGCGACGCTGACGGGAAACATCCGGCCGTCGGTGAGCGTTACCTCGGCTTCGCCCGTCTCCCCCTGCTTCAGCTTTGCAGCCGCTTTGGCATCCTTGGCCACCATCGGCAGCTCATCGCTGCCCATCGTGGGGTCGATCTTGCCCGGCAGGAACGACACACCCTTCAGGGTCAGGTTCGCCACGTCCTCAAGCTGGCTGCCTTTCAGCACGCCCTGCACATCGCCGGCGTGGAGATTGAAGCTCGCCAGGTGGCCTGCCTGCGCAAAGGCCCGCAGTGGAATCGTCTGCGCCGTCACCGTACCGTACTGCTTCACTTCCAGATCCAGCGGCCCCGGGTGCGTCTCTTTCAGCGGCACCTTCACCGCCACCTGGTCCGGAC
>JBAUZR010000312.1:0-6688 GCA_049585375.1 Acidobacteriaceae bacterium | reverse complement strand
CGCCCATCCGATGCACATCCGCCAATTCGGCGGCAATTTCGTGAATCCGAATCGGATCGACGCCGAACCCCTTACCCGCCGCCAGCGCCTCTCCGGAAAGCTTCAAAACGACCCGTTTGTACATGCTGCCAGAAGTATCGCATGCCCCGCTCCCCGCCGGTCATCCCGAGCAAAACGAAGGGTCTCGTGTTTGCCCCCGCACCCCGTACCCTGTGCCCTGCACCCTGCCCCTGGGGTGTACGATCCCCGCATGCCACCCATGCATGCACGAATCCCCGCCGTTGCCCTCGCGACGACGTTGCTCCTTCTTCCGGCCTGCGCCCAGCAAAGTCAATGGGCCTCCGCCAACGATCCCACTGCGCAACACATCATCGACAGCGAACGCAAGTGGGCCGAGGGCGTCTGCGTCAACAACGGCGTGGTCGCCGGTCTCCTCGCCGACGACTTCCAGGGCACCTCCACCACCGGCGCCCGCTTCCACAAAGCCGATGAGCTCCGCGACGAGAAAGGCCCTCACATTGCCCATGCCTGCGGCCTCGACGAGACAAAAGTCCGCTTCTTCTCGAACAGCCTCGCCATCGTCTATGGCAGCGAACACTACACCGGCAAAGACCCCGGCCAGCCCAATGCAAAGGTGTGCCAGATCTGGACCGACACCTGGCTGAAGCGCAACGGCAAGTGGCAAATCATCGCTTCGCAGGACAACCGCGCTCCCTGCAGATAGCCGAAAGCCGGCGCCCTTTCAGTTTCCAATGCTCGGCTCTCTGTCGACGGTTCGCTCTTTGTCTTTGCGCGATCCATTTGTGCATCATCAGTCTCCACGGCATGGGCGGGGCCCGGCGGGACGCTCACCCCGACAACATTCAGGCCGTTCACTTGTGGTGCAACGGCGAGAAGGGATCAAGCCGCTTTTGGCGGCGATCCAGGCATCCGCCGACTGCGGGCCTATCAATCACCCTGAAAAACCGAACATCAGTTCAGCACAACCCTCATGCAGGGATCGATCCCACGGCGGGTACCATTCCTGCCGGAATGAACCGCGAGAGAATCGCGATGAGATCAGGGCTAAGACCAAGGCGCTCCGCTTCGATCTCAAGCAGGTCGGGTGGGTTGGTCGCGGATTTGAGCGCGTAACGAAGATAGGACAATCGCATGAGCCAGACTGCATGTTCAGCGTCGATGTCGCCACGCATGCGGAAGGTGATCCAGCCGGAATCAGGCACCCAGCGATGCTGCTCGGCGAGATGGCGCTCAAGGAGGAAGTCGTGAACGGGACGCGGAAATGGAATGTCGACGTCTCCCCAGAGGTGGACGTGACCAACCTCTGCCTTGCCGAAACGATATTCCTGCGCCGCGAACCGGTGAGGATGCACGGAAATCCCCGGCCACAATGAAACCTCGTCTTTAATCCTTCCGGCAGCACTGGCCATGGAGAAACCTCCGGGGACCCGGCCCTTGGATGACTGGGGATGGTGGCCGATTCAAATAGATGCAATCACCGAAGACCGGCCTGAGCCGTCGAAACCGCCGAACGTTGCCCAAAGGAAACGAACGAGAACAATAGACCGAAAATCAGGGAAGAGGCAACGATAAGGAGAGACTCCCTGAGATTCGGCTTTGCCGCCGTGAGCAGGATGGTTCCCAACACAATCCAGATTCTCGTGCTCAGTGAGACCTTGAGGAACGGGCTGCTCGTCAGGGCACTCCATTCAGAAGAATTCATCTGTTCGCCTGCGGAGTGTCGGCGAATTGCGCGCAGGCGGCGGCCGGTCATCGCGCCGAGGAGAGCGAAGAGCACGATTTCCAGCACGGCAAGACGGGGCCAGGCGAAAGCCCAGGAATGCAGGCTCTCGGTAAGGTAGGCGCCTGTGACATAGATGACGACCAGCGAAGTGACCGCAGCAATGGCAACGGGCTGCATTGTCCCGATCCAGGGTCGGGCATCCGACGGACGCATCGTTCGCCGAAGTTGGAGCAGTATCCATGCTTCCAGGGTCAACCCAGCGGTGAGGACAAGGACCGCGATCGCATGGACAACGAGCACTGCGGTATAGAGATTCATTTGCTCCTCCTGCACAGAGGTTGCCTCGATAGATTTGCGTCGTCCTGGCCGAAAGGTCACCGGCCTTCCTGCGGACCTTGCTTTGCCAAACGACAGACATGTGCCTGGGTCGACAGAGGCAGGCTATTTGAAATCACCAGTGGTGCGGACCTCCTCATAAAGGCTCGCGTTGGCCGACTCGACGAAATCGCGGAGCAGAGCGACCTGCTGCTGGAGAGCCTGGTCCTGCTGATACCCCTTGTGGGCCTCGACTGATTCATACTGGACCACGCGGACCGCTGACTTGCCATCCGGGCTCCTATACAGACGGCTGCCTACAAGACCTTTGGGTAAAGTGGCAGACGCGATGAAGTTGCGATCTGCTTCCAGAAATTCGTCGATTTTGCCGGGTTTGATGGAAAGGAAAAGGATCTGTGTGACGGGTGCCATGAGTTTCCTCCTGAGGTGGATTGGATGATTGAGTTAGCGCGACACGAGATAGGTGCCGCCGCCCAGCACGCTGCACTTTGCCGTGGAGATTTCGGTCAGGATGTGACCGAAAAGTGTTGTCATGGCGATGCCCTCCTGGTGTACGCGATGCCGACCACTCGCTGGATGTGAACAGGGTGTTCCAGCTCATCGAGCATGAAGTGAGCCACGTCTGCCCGGCTTATGGTCGCGTTTCCACCCGCACCGTTCGGCAGGCGTTCATCGGCGACTCCGTAGTGCTCCCGTCGCGGGCCGTTGGTCAGGCGCGGTGGACGGACGATCGTCCAGTCGAGACCGCTAGCCTTCACAATCCGTTCCATTTCGGCTGAATCATCCGCGATATTGCGCAGGAGCGTGCCACGCAGCAGATGGCCGAACACTCCGATATCGGGAAAGAGGGCGGCAACACCCACGACCAGCAGGCGATCGACGCCGGCGCTTTGCATGGCTGCAATGGTTGCCCGCGCGCTGTCGCTCGTAATGGTGTTGCGTGCCGGTCCCGGCGGCCCGAATGCCGAAAGCACCGCGTCGTGGCCTGCAAGGCCTGGGCTTATCGCGTCCGTGTTGCGCACATCGCCCGGAATCACGGTCAATCCGTCGCGTGCAGCGCCGAGTTTCTGCGGCGAGCGGACAAACGCGGTAACGCGGTGGTGCCGTTCAAGAGCCTGATCCACGAGTTGCCGCCCAATGCCGCCGGTAGCGCCGAGAATGAAGAGACGCATCGATGTCTTCGTGCTTGTCATGGCCGTTGATCTCCCTTGAGCCCCAAACTTCGTATATCCGATAGAGATGACTCTAATGAATAAGAGTTGCTAAACTTTTTTGGGAATGCCGAAATCAGCTCGCCGCGCCTACAAATCGCTGACTCGCCAGCGCCAGGCTCACGAGACCCGTGGGCGGATTGTCGAGGCCACACGCGAGCTTCTCGAAACCGAGGGCTATGCCGGAATGACCGTCGAGGCCGTTGCACGGCGGGCTGAGGTCGCCGTGCAGACGGTTTATGCCGTCTTTGGGTCGAAGACCGGCATCCTCGCTGAGCTTCTCAACCAGACCACTTTCGGGCCAGATTACGAGGACACGGTCCGGCAACTTCTGGAGGAGAAAGCCCCCGAGAAGCTTCTCAGGGGAGCTGCCCGTATCGCCCGGCAGATTCACGATGCCCAGAGCGCCGGCTTCGATCTGTTACGTGGCGCGGGAGTGGTTGCGCCTGAACTGGCGCGGCTCGAGCAGGAGCGTGAGCGGATTCGCTACGAGCGGGAGGAAGCGATGATTCATTCCCTGCGCAACGCGAAGAGGCTTCGCCCGGGACTAAGTTACCGGGCGGCCCGAGACATCCTGTGGACGCTGACCGGCAGCGACATGTACCGGATGCTCGTACGCGAGCGCGGGTGGAGTTCTCAGAAGTACCAGGACTGGCTGGCGGATACTCTCGTTCGTTCGCTTCTGAAACCGGCGTAACTGTCTGGCGCCCGAAATTCGGAATTGAGATCAATCGACGTCCGAAAAACGTGGCACGATGGCCGGCAAACCCTCCCCTCTCAACATTGTTCTGACGCTTAGCGCCTTTCGGAATGACGCCCCCGGGAGGTCAATAACTGGGGTAGCCGTGCTGTCTTTGACTGCCCGACTGCCCCCGGATCGTTCAGGCGGCTCGCTCTGATTCCAGTTCTGACTCGATCTCATGGCTCAGTCTGCGATGGATTTTGGCTGCACCGATCCAGAAGGGAGCACGCACGCATTCCACCTCCAGCACCTCGGCCGCCGCGTCGTACTCCCATTGGATCCTGACACCGTCCCGGATGGTCTCCCCCCGAGGATGCATAATCGTCATGCCACTCCGTGCTGCCTTCCTGCGTAAGCGCGCGAACACGGCGCGGGTGATTCCGCGAAACGACAACCTCGAACCGGACAGCATGCAACAACTCCTCCCATCGATACAGATTGCGTGGGTGGATTCGGCGTCGGACCACCGAAACTTGCGTGTGATTCGACGTGCCCAAAAGATAGACGGCAGAAGAGCGGGAGTTGCTCAGCGGTCTTCTGTGAATTCCTGCAACCGTGCTGGGAGAAACAGGGGACGGTCACGCGCGATGAGGCTAATCTGCCAACGTAGGCATACCCCGAACTCTATACGCACACTACGATTCAGAATATCTTTCCCCTGCACACATGTTCCCGCTCGGAAGCCAGAAGTGACAGCTCGTCCGTGTTGGTCCCTACTACTGAAGAACACATCACACAGGTCGAGTCCAGGCCACCACCTTCGCTGCGTGTATGGGCATACTGCCGAAGAGGCAGATCTTCAACCGGTTGCCCAGTGATCAACAAAAAGTCTCGCGCCGATCTTCCTGCGAGTTTCTTCCTTCGGATCTTTCGCATTTCATGACCCGTCAACATGCATTCACTCCCTGCCAATCGTCTGAGACCAGATGAAAGACAAGAGTGAACTTCCAGCAATGCCTTTTAAGCGAGCATTGTGAACAAGCAACTTCCATGCCTTTGGGTTTGAAGGCAACCCGGCTCACTGAGGTTGAATGGCCGTAAAGTCCTGGTCAAGTTGTTTTTGGTCCGCATCTTGAAAACCACCGCTGTCAACGATTCCATGCAGGTCATCGAGAGTAGATGTCAGTTGATCCTGATCCACGGTCCCCCCCTGGCGCTTCGTCTGAATATCCTGTTTCAGCGAAGTGACATCCGCCTGCAGCTTATTATTTTGATCATCGCTCAATTTGGCTCGGGGTGTGTCTTGTTGTAGATCGGCCAGAAGTCGAGCGACTGGCGACCTTCCGCCTCCATGTCTCTGCGCTCCTGCATAGGGGCATACCATTGCAGTGCAAAGTGCGAATATTACCGTCATAACCTTGTTGTTCATCCCTTTGCTCCCTGAGGAGGCTGAATACTCCTCTGCGAATTCCTTCTGTTCTGTTCAATCGTGGGCGTTTCGCTCCCACCGCCATACGTTGCTGCGTTTCACGAAGGACTGCACGATTCTGTGAATGACGTATCGATCATCGTGCTTGGCGATCGCGGTATGTCTTTCTACGGGCGCATGCGTAATCCGCCGTGGCTCCCGGTCGAACGATTCCTCCCAGATGGTGCGATTTTGATCACTCGGTTGTTGCCGGTGTCCGCGATATAAACGTTACCCATCGCATCGAGCGCGACCGCTTTGGGCCCAGCCAACCCGGTGCCAACTTCCCTTTGGGAGCCATAAGCGTTGGAATAGCGATTCCAGGGAAGTACAATCACCCGGTTGTTTCCACTGTCTGCGATGTAGAGGCTGCCGCCTGAATCTACTGCTATTTCTATTGGGCTAACTAAGCCGTTAACGTCCTCGCTAGCCACATTTACCTGACTCGTGCAAGAAGTAGCCGCGCTGCAGCCTGCGGGAACTTCCACCACGCTGCTGTTACCGAGGTTCGCAATGTAGACCTTGCCATGTGACCCAGCCGCCACGGCACCTGGGCTGGACAAATTAGTTCCGACAGTTGTCTCCGTCCCGTAGGTGCCGGTGGCACGTTCCCACGGAATCTCAACGACGCGATTGTTTCCCGAGTCGGCGATGTAGACATCTCCGTTGGCAGCTACTGCTACACCATGGGGACTACTTAAACCGCTGCCAATCTCCGTCGCCGCTCCGTAAGCTCCAGAAACACGGACCCACGGAATTTCGATTACCCGGTCGTTACCTGTATCGGCAACGAACACATTTCCACTTGTGCTCACCGCCACGCCTTCGGGGCTGGATAAATCCCCGATCAGGGTAGTCTGCGCGCCGTAAGCCTTCTTGCTGCTGTTCCACGGCTCCTCCACAACACGGTTGTTGCCGGTATCGACGATGAAGAGATTCCCTTCTCCGGCTACGGCCACAGCGCTGGGGGAATTCAGGTCGTTGCTGTTCGAATCGGCGATCACCGTCTGAGATGAATTGGACGGGCTGCCCTGTCCGCACGCCAACGGAGCGGCCGATACCAGGAGAATCATCCTGAGCAGAACCTTGCCAGTGTGGAGACGAGCGGAGGATCGGCGGTCGAATCGCATAAACAACCCTCTATGAAAAGAGAAGACGCGGTGCTGAGAGCGTTCAGGTTAATAGACTCGCGGCTCCACTCCTGCGTTCGGAAGATGACATTTCTCGACAAATGTCCAGGTATGGGG